>CATMVR010000389.1 GCA_950075905.1 uncultured Persicitalea sp.
TTTAAAAGGTTGCATCATTTCTTCTCCCCCTCCACCAGCACCCGCTTGCGGGCGTTTACCGAGCCGAGGATGCCCAGCCCGTTCTCCACGTTGGAGTAGACATTTATGGGCTCGTAGAAGGGGTTATTCAGCCCACCGTCGTCGTCCACAAAGCGGTTCTTGATGGCCTTAAAAGCCGTTTTCATGTAGCGGTCGTACGCCCGGCTCACGTTCATGACGTAGAGGAATAATCCTCCACCGGGAGATCGAAATGTAGTTGGTTGCCTGATGTAAGCCCATACAACTGTTCCTTTCCCAACCTGGGCGGGTAATACACGGGCAAGAAGATCGTAGCTTTTTAATAATTCTTCCGGTTCGCGGGTGGCATTAAAATCATCAAGAAAAGGAGAAACACTCATGATGCCCGCACCACTTTCTACAAATTGCACACTAGAACCGTCTGGTTTTCCAGCATATATAAGGCCTGTATTTCTAAACCAGATAAATTGCTCGCCATTCAAAGGCTGCTCCCAGGTCAAGTGGATGTCTGGATTGCCATTAGGATTTTTAATTGCATAGGGTTTGATCTCCATGGTGAAGGGCAGAAACTCCGGCACGGTATCCGTGGCGCTCACCGTCAGACCGTCCACTTCGGCTTCTATCCGGTAGGCGTGGCCCGGTTTGGGCTTGATACCGTACAATGCATACTGCCCCGGCTCCGTAGCGTGCAGCTCACCTAGCAAGCGCCCATTCTCGTAGCAACGCACGCGGGCGTTGCGAACCGGCGGGTACACGGTATCGGCCGAGAGGGGCGGCAGGGTTTTGTGAAGGCTGATGCTCAGGGTACTGTCGGGGTTCAGGATGCCGTTTAGTACTACCCGCTCGGGGTAGGTGGGGTACGGTATATTAACCTCGCCTACACAAGCGGCTAGCCCTAGAATAACCCCCAACAACCGAAGCTGACTTTTAATGTAATTCAAAGGAATATTTCAGCTATTGTCGTTTAAAATGAGAAAATAAACACACTTTCAAAATAATGCGAAAGTGTGTTTAGGATTCAATATGAGTATGAATTTGAATTAATTATTGAGTGGTACATCGCATAGTCAAAAATTTAAAGTTTTGAGTACCAAATATACTAACTCCGTAATCCTGTTGATAATAGGTAGCAAAGTTTACCGACCAGAAGGTGTAGGTCGGCGAAGAAGTCTTACCAGCAAAATTTTGTCCTAAATTATAGGTCTGTGTACCAGAAGGAGGATATAATCCATATGGCAGGTCAAAATGTGTATACGCAATCCATGTACCATCTGATGAGTAACTTTCGGTACTATGGTTTATCGAGCCATACCAGGTTTTCCTAGTAAAGTGCATTTCTATGAAATACGATACATTATTAACATAGTTATCGAAAGAATAATCATAATATATACTTTGGAAACCACGTGACCATGCCCTCAATCTCAGGTCAGTGTATGATGTAGAATCAGGAGGAGTATTTGTTTGAAAACAATACCTTTCATTAGCCCCAATTTTTGCTCTACTGTCTTTAACGAGCTTTCTATCCGAATGTACAGGATAGTACCTCAGGTTCTCGGTTTGACTATTCTGAGTGATATTCATTAAGCTGGAAATTTCGTTTGGATTTCCATCAACAATTTGCAGAATTTCATTAGCGCCAAACTTGAACAATGATTTTCCAATTTTAACGATCCCATCTTTATTCAGCACGGATGCATAACTTGGATTAAAAAGATTGTATTCTACTCCGTCTTCCAGGCTAACCGAAATCATAACCTTCACCTCCCTGATTAACGGAGAAAACGTATGCTTCATTGTTTTGAGCAAAGCCTTATTCTCCTTGATTTGTAACTCTTCCAAATCAGCCTGAGCCGTTTCTTGTTCGATAATCGTTTCGAACATAGTCCTCAGTGAAACAAAATTTCTTTTCTGTTCCCAAGCGCTCAGTTGATGCCGGGACAGCGACGAGAGGATTTTGACGGAATCCTCAAATGCTTGATGCGTGGTAAATTCAAGGAAGGTCTCTGCCTTTTGCAACAAAATCTCGTTGGTAAGTGAATTACGATCAAAGGTGACTTCATTTTTTTCGCATGAGAAAAAGAGTGGAATCACTAAAACGAAGGTAGTGATTAGACGTAGAGATAACTTTTTCATACCTTTACATTGGTTTAAATGATTGAAAAATTATTTGAACTGTTTCCGAGATTCCCCGCGTCGTGTCGTCAAACCTGCGCGGGGCTTTCGTTTTTACAAAGTAGTGACATAAGTTTGAGAAAAAAATTAACCCAGGTTAACTTCGTTCCGGCAAATGTTAAGTTTTTACGAACGGTCAGGATTTTTTGGTCAGCAGTGAGCCGTACCGCCCCAGCCTGCCGTTGCGACCAGGGGCGTTAGTACTAAAAGTAACCTACTCGCGGCTACTTCTTCCGGGCCCGGAGGCGGCTCAGGCTTTCGGGCGCGAGGCCCACGAAGGAGGCGAGGTGCTTGCTGGCAATACGGCCCTGCATGACGGGGTACTCCCTCAGAAACCAGTGCAGCAGATCGCCGCGGCTGTACATCCGGAAGGCACGGAGCCACGCCTCGCAACGGGCCAACTGCTGCCGGGCTACGTGGTAGGGCAATAGGGCCAGCGTGGGATACTGCTGGTAGAGGTCTGTCAGGTCGGCGGCCGTCAGGCTCAGCAGGGTGGTGTCTTCCAAAAATTCAAGGGTGAGGTCTTCACCATTCGGGTCAGGCATACCGGCAATGAGGGGCAAAAACTGTCCTTCCCAGACAAAGCAGGCCGTGGTTTCACGGCCTTTGGTATCGCTGTAGTGGCAACGGGCCAGGCCTTCGTATATGAAATGCAGGCCCTGATGGTAGGGGTCGGCGGAAGCAAGGCTTTCCTTGCGTGAAAAGGTGCGGACGCGCAGGTGTGTCTGAATAGCCGTGCGGACAGCTGGTGGACACTCCATCAGCGACTCTACCGCTTTCTGAAATGCCTTGTGGGGATGGGTTGTGTGGTTCATGCAGTCGAAGGGTGGGAAACGGCGGCAATATAGAAAAAAAAAAAAAATAGATACATCTATAATTCTTTTGTCTTGTATCCCCACTCTCATGTACCGTACTCCCTCACTGAAACTGAAACTCATAGCTCACCGACGGCAGCACGGGGAATACCCCAACGTTGACGTTCTCTACGGATTGAAAATACTACTATTCCTTACAGTTGCTCATCAAGCCAACCATTTTGGTTCCGCTTACGAATTTTGGCCTTGAATTTTGCTTCTGATAGTTGAATGCGGCTAATGCTGGAAGAATCCAGCCCAAAGTTTGGCCCGAGCTTTGTGAGTTTGTAATGGACATCAAGACGCCCCTCAATCGTCTCCTCGACGGGATCATAGCGGTCTATCACTACCGAATAAGGCTTACTTTCGTCCAAAACAGCAAAACCTGCCGGGCCATAATCAAGACCACCCCCAAAATGCAGGAAACTGGAATAATTGTGGAAGCGTTCATCAAAATTAAATTTTTGAAGTGATTTAGAACCGGGAGTAAAGTTTTCTAACTCTATCACAAAGTCTCCAAGATGGTAGGTGTCTGTGCCGTGCATACTCAGATACAATCTTCTGAAAATATGGGTATCGTCGTTGTTAGTGCTTGAATCAGCTCCGACATATTGGGTTGCGTAACTCCTTAAATTAAACAAAGGGTAGCCGGCGGGTCTTAGAATAAAATCAGGATCATTTACTGGTTTTCCATTGACAAAACCCTCGGCGGTACCATTTCCCCATACCAGCACAGGGTCCATATTTCGTTGGCAGGCCATGAACGAGAATGCTAATAAAACTACCAGGGAAAAAGTGATTATTGAATAATACTTCATGGCTGTATCAACATTTTGTGGGTGATAGTTTTGTCTTCTGCGCGCATTCGTATGAGTTTCATTCCAAGAAATTCATTCAATTGAAAAGCTATCATATGATTGCCGGTGCGTAAAGAGGAAAGCTCCCTTCCATAACGATTAATCTGGCACTTTTATAGATACCTGATTTAAGGTATTTTGTAGATAAAATGGTTAAATAATTGAACGGTTCAGCCTTATAAGAAGTAAAAATTTTAGAATAAATCTAAGTCTATCAGTGGAAACCTAAGCCAAGGGAAGTGCCAAACCATAAAAGATTTACTGTTTTTAAAGGTTGTCCTATACGCCAAACCGGGCTCCAATAGATCCGCCAGGTAGGGCCCATTTTGAGAGGCTGAAAACGAAATCCAACATTGGCCGTAGGCCCGTAGTACGTACCATGGTAATGGCTGATCGAATTGTCGGGATTATCATACCACCAGCGTCGGTATGTAATCACCATGCCGGCACCATATTCAAAAGATGCCCTCTTTTCAGAATTCACTTTATTGACTAATATGGGAAAGGAATAACTGGTAAATCGTCCTTCCCTTAAAATTTGGCAAATGCCAGCCCGTATTCCCCAACCACTGTTTCCTGGCTTGAAACGTGTGTCGTAATTAATTGAAAGGCCGAATATACTGCTCCCCAGGGCTTCAATGTAAATGCTTTTGGCCCGTCGGGATTTATAAGGTACACTATCCGCAAGAAAACCATCTGCTTCTGCCTGAGTTTTCAGGCAGAAGCAGAAACAAATCAAAAATAAAAAAAGCAACAGTCGATAGCGCATAAGGCAGTTTTTTTGCAATTCATGGAGTTTCTCTTCGGAATATAAAACTCCATAGAACTTACTCAATACGTATGTAATGATAACGGATCGTGTCAACAGGGGCATTCAATTCTGCCACATAGTCCGATGCTTCCAACCTATCGTCCTTTGGCGAGAACGTTTGTCTCATTTTGAAGTAGCGTTTCATTCCATTCTGATAGGTCACGATCGTAGTCAGTTCTCGGGCATCTGATTTCGGAGCAGGTACTCGGCTCCATATGTATGTTGCTACTAATGAATCATCCCTGAAAACTTTATCATAATCATTGCTATTATCATTTCCCCTTTCTAGGATTTCTCTGTATGGAATTTGTCCTTCGTTTTTAGTACCCGAAGGCGTAACAATTTTCACTAAAAGCCAGCGTCCACCCAAGTAACGGGTAACAGGGCCGCCTGCATCAAATCCTTCGGGTAAGTCTCTAAAACATCCAGATAAAAATATTATACAAAGGAACAAGAAAACGGTTTGGGGCTTCATAGCTTAAAGATATTTATAAGCCTCCGCGTCGTGTCGCCAAACCTGGCGCGGGGCTTTCGTTTTCACAAAAGAGTGACATAATTTTGAGAAAAACGCATAACATTTGTTATCTTTTCAAGAACAAATGTTACTTTTTTCAATTAACTTCCTCCTCTACCGGTCAGCTTTCCGGACCCGGCTGAGTTGCATGATACTCAGGCCCAGATAGGAGGCTACGTGCTTATCGGATACGCGGTTTCGGAGTTCGGGATGGTAAGCCGCAAACCAGGCGTATTTTTGCTTCCCCGTCAGGTATTTCAGCACCCGCACCCGCTCGTCCATATAAAGCAGGTACCGTTC
>CATMVR010000390.1 GCA_950075905.1 uncultured Persicitalea sp.
ACTGTCATTACTACTTCAAGCGCCGATCTTTTTTCTTTGGAATGAATACCGGTGGGTATCCCCCGGCCATTGTCATGAACCGTAATGGAGTTATCCTCTTCAATGATGACATGAATGGTATCGCAGTAGCCTGCCAGGGCCTCGTCAATTGAGTTATCTACTACCTCCCAGATCAGGTGGTGAAGGCCTTTAAAACCGGTGTCGCCGATGTACATTGCCGGACGCTTGCGTACGGCTTCCAATCCTTCGAGAACCTGGATGTTTTCGGCTGAATAATTACTTACTTCCAGCGTTGCTTCGTTTGCCATAAAGTTTGTTTTACACTAAACTAGATTTATCCCGTCATTACGGGTAAAATTAACGTGTAAAGATACTATTTTTTCACCGTTTTACCTACCTCTTTTTCGCTATTTCCAGGGTTTTTATGGGCAGTTTTTTTTTACCACCAATCAATTTGTACGAGTCAGGTGCTGGCAAAATGCTTAGACTACGCACATTGCCGTCGATATAAAGCCCAGTTGGCTGCTGTGGCAGATAGAACAATTCGTTAGAACCCTCATTCACAATCAACTGCAAAATACTCGCATCGTTATTTTTCAACCGAACCCACACTTTACTCAGGCTGCTCCCGAGCAGAATGTCTATTTTCCGGCGCCATTGAAGTTTGCCACCGCGCAGGCATATACGGGTGAAAACTGAGCCAGTACCGGCAGTGATTTAACCAATTTGGCGTTCTTGGTATAGTTCAAAATTGATGTGGATAAACTTTGGCATACATGAAAACCATTTCATCCTGCCAAGCGCTTTTTCTCAATCCTCGGGATACGGGACAAACACAAAGCCCGCAAATTCGCCCTCAATGACGAATAGGCAGCAGTATTCGTCCGGCTTTTTGTAGTTTTCTATAAAAAGCTCTACCGACTCCTCCCCTACCAGGTTCCGGTCGACAAACTCCTGTAAATAGGTAGCCCGGTAGTTCCATTTGTTGCCTAGTTCTTCGCGGGCAATCAACATCAAGCCAATTTCAGCTTCGTCTCTTCCCATCACAAACACAGGGTATTCTGAAAAACCCCGCTTCCGGATCTGATAGGAAGCCTCTTTCAACTGATCGGCTACTTTTACAAAATCCTGTGATACTAACCCCAGAAGTTTTTTGTTAACATCTGGCGAGTTGGCGTCATCCATCAGGACGTTTTCGTTGCTATGATTGATCATATTTTTTTGATTTTTGAAGTGAAGCTAGCCGGCACTTCGCCCCCACTACATCCGGGCTGCCAGCAACAGGGTAAGGTCCTTGTAGCGCATACTGAATTTTCGGGCAATATAGGAGTTGGTCAACGTACCCCGGTGACTATATACTCCTTTCATAAACCAACGATTGGCATAAATCATTTCTTCAATGCCACCGATGGTACCTGTTTGCAACAGAAACGGCAAGAATATATTGCTCAGGGCAAAACTAGCCGTATGGGCTACCCGGGAGGCAATGTTGGGTACGCAGTAATGGATCACCTCATTGTGCCGAAATATAGGGTTTTTGTGGGTGGTCATTCGGGAAGTTTCAAAGCACCCTCTCTGATCTATACTCACATCGATGACCACCGAGTTGGGGCGCATGCGGCTTACCATCTCCTCAGTTACCACACACGGACTGAATCCATCTTCGGCCCGCATGGCGCCAATCACAACGTCGGCCCGGGCAATGGCTTCCGAAAGGGTGTCTGAGTCTATGATTGAGGTATAGAGGTTGTTTCCAACCGCGTATTTTAGCCGTTGCAACCGGTATATGTGGTTGTCGAAAACTTTGATGTCTGCCCCTACGCCCATGGCCGCCCGGGTAGCGTATTCTGCCACCGTACCAGCTCCCAGAAGTACCACCTTGGTAGGCGGCACGCCAGTGATGCCACCCAGGATAATGCCCTTGCCACCATTTGCATTGCTCAGGTATTCGGCGGCAATCATCAGCACAGTACTGCCGGCAATCTCGCTCATGGCGCGCACAATGGGCATTCCCCCTACCTGATCTTCGATGAATTCGTAGCCAATGGCCGTTATTTTTTTCTGATTGAGGCGCTCGAAATAGTTCTTTTCCAGTGCGGGTAGGTTCAGCGTCGAAATAAGGGTAGAGCCGGCTTTAATCAATTCAAATTCCTCCTCCACCATGGGCTCTATTTTCAGAATCAGATCGGCCTGGTATACTTCTCTGGCGCTGTACACAATATGGGCTCCGGCTTCGCTGTACTCATGGTCAGGAAAATTGGCCTCAGTTCCCGCACCTTTCTCCACCCAAACCTCGTGGCCGTTGCGCACCAGTATGGCTACTGCCTCGGGCGTGAGAGCAATGCGGCTTTCCTGCAATGAGATTTCCCGCGGCACCCCGATCAGCAGCGAATTACTGTCTTTTTTTATTTTCACCGGCGATTCCTGGGGATAAAGTTCCGTTTGCTTGGCAAGCTGTTCAAAACCGGTAATCTGAGATTGTGCCATGTTGCTAGTTTCGTGTTAGAATAGAACTTTATTGATGATTTACCGGGACAAACTACGTCGAAATAACGGTTGCATTGAGCGTACGGGACTGGTCTGCCTCCCGCCGGACCGAAATAGCAAGGTACGTTTCCGGCCAGAGCGATTCTATTTTTTCGGGCCATTCAATAAAGCAAAAATCACCCGAGTAGAGATATTCTTCGGTACCGATATCGTACGCTTCCTCTTCGTTTTTGAGTCGGTAAAAATCGAAGTGATAGAGCCGCTGCTGCTGTTGGGTTGTGTACTCGTTTATGATAGAAAAAGTTGGACTCTGAACGGTATTCTGCACCCCCATCTGCCCGCAAATTTCTTTGATCAGTGTGGTTTTCCCAACCCCCATTTCACCCTGAAACAACCAGACTGGCACCGAACGACCGAGGTCAAGCAACTGAGTGGCTACTTCCCCCAGCTCATTCAATTCACGGAATTGCAGGCTGATGCTTCGATTTTTCATTTTACAAAAATAGCAAATTTTACCTTCACCGTCGCTTTTCATACCCGGCCTTATCGTAGCTACCCGATTCCCGGCAAGGTCCTGGCGCGGAGCCAATTGGGGCCTCATTTAGATCAGGCTCGCTTCCTGCTGGCTGTTGTTCCTTTTTTTCTGCAAAAATTTTACTCACTCAACTACTGTTTTCTTTCGTTAAATTCGTCTTTCTAGTTGTTAAAGGTACAGTAGATATTAAGCGTATTCTTTTTTCATTTACTAGCTATTCTGTATCATTCCTATTCACTTTTCCCCATTACATACCTACTAATTTATCATGTCAGAACGTATCCTAAATGTCGGCTTAATCGGTTTTGGCCTTTCGGGAAGGTATTTTCATGCCCCTTTTCTCAAAGTAAACCCCCGTTTCCGGCTGAAAAAAGTAGTGGAACGGTCAAAAAACGAAGCGCAGGAATTTGATCCGGCGATTGAGAATGCCCGCTCGGTGGAAGAGCTCCTGGCCGACAAAGACATCGACCTGGTGTTTGTCTGCACTCCCAACGACACTCATTTTTCGTACGCGATGGATGCCCTGGAAAACGGCAAGCATATCGTGATTGAGAAACCTTTTGCCAATACAGAATCCGAAGCACGGCAACTCTTTGAGGCCGCCGAGCGCAATGGTGTGGTGGCAACCGCTTACCAGAACCGGCGCTGGGACTCTGATTTTCTGACCATTCAGAAGCTTATCCGGGAAGGAAAATTGGGAGATATTGTCGAGTACGAGAGCCGTTACGACCGCTTCCGTCCCATCGTACTGACCGACACCTGGAAGGAAAAGCAAAGCGACGGCAGCGGAAATGTGTACAACCTGGGGCCTCACTTACTCGACCAGGCTTTTGTGCTGTTTGGTACGCCGCAAACCGTTACGGCTACCATCCGCAGCGTGCGCGAAGGCAGCAATGTCGACGATTATTTCACCATTCAGCTGGGCTATGAGGATAAGATTGTTATCGTAAAATCCAGTTTGATGGTGTACGAAAACAGTCTACGATACGCTATACACGGCACAAATGGCTCGTTTATCAAGCGAGGATTGGACGTACAGGAGGAGACTCTCCGACAGGATGTACTTCCTAACGTCGACAATTGGGGGATGGAGCCCGAAGATCGCTGGGGGCATCTTCACAGCGACGCTTACTCAGGAGTCATCCAAAGCGAAGCGGGAGATTACATGCAGTTCTATGATTCTGTATACGACGCCATTGTGTACGGTAAGGAACTGGCGGTAAAACCGGAAGAAATTTTGCGTACCACCCGCGTTATCGACCTGGCCTTCGAAAGCAATGAACGTCAAACGACCATCAGCTATTAAAGTTATAGATTCAGACTGACTGCCCCCAAAAAAAAGTCCCCCGCCGAAAAATCTGCGGGGGACTTTCTTTTGTGGTCTGCCTACTTCAATCCCAGCTCTTCGCCAATAGCCTTTACTTTTTCTTTCAGGCCGGCGTATACTTCGTCAAACTCCTCATTGTTTTCCAGGTTGGCCCGAACGCCTACATAGAACTTTATCTTGGGCTCGGTACCCGATGGCCGGCAGGTAAACTTAGTACCGTCATTGGTGAAAAATTGTAGTACGTTTGAAGACTCGATCCCCATTTGTCCGGAGGGTATCGTGAAAATAGTGTTGGAACGGAGGTCGGTGCTGGTTAGGGATTTGTAATCGTCCATCCGGATCACGGGAGCACCCGCCAGGGTTTTAGGAGGATTGGCCCGGAAATCTGCCATCATCTGTTGAATTTCGTCGGCGCCGCTTTTACCTTTCTTCGTGATGGAAATCAGTCCTTCGTAGTAAAACCCGAACTGCTTGTAAATTTCCATCAGCATGTCAAACAGGCTGAGGCCTTTGTCTTTGGCGTAGGCGGTCAACTCTGCAATCATGGCGCAGGAAGCAATGGCATCCTTGTCGCGCACGGCATCGCCGATCAGGTAGCCGTAGCTCTCCTCGCCTCCCCCGATAAACTGTTCCAGCCCTTCTTTTTCCCGGATAACCTGAGCAATGTACTTAAAGCCCGTCAGGGTATTGTAGCACTTTACCCCAAAGGCATCAGACATGTTGTCGATCAGGTCGGTGGTTACGATGGTTTTGCACACAAACTGATCACCCGTTAGTTTTCCGGCTTCTTTCCAGGCCGACAGCAGGTAGTAAATCAGCAGACTCGCGGTTTGGTTTCCGTTCAGGAGTTGCAGTTCGCCGTGGTGATTTTTGGCTCCGATTCCTACCCGGTCCGCATCAGGATCGGTACCCAGGATCAGGTCTGCATCTATCTCGCGCGCTTTTTCAAGCGCCAGGCTCATAGCTTCGCTTTCTTCGGGATTGGGGTACACTACCGTCGGAAACTGCCCGTTTCCTTTGGGTTCTGCCTGTTCTTTGATCACTGTCACGTTTTCAAAGCCCATCTGCGCCAGAGTACGGGGCACAAGCATCACGCCCGTGCCGTGGATAGGAGTAAATACAATTTTGGTGTCCTTCTGTCTTTTTATTGCCTCTTTCGAAATAGATAAAG
>CATMVR010000391.1 GCA_950075905.1 uncultured Persicitalea sp.
TCCTTCCAGCCCCTTTCCCGGCAGGTAGTTGAAGGTTTCCGAGGGAGGTACCGTAATGCCTTTTTCCTTCGCCTTTTTAAGGATACCCTGGGAAATATAGTGCTCCGAATTCTGCTCTACCGCCGCCGCCAACCGCAGCATTTCCGATTCGCTGACCCCCGTGTCCAATGTTGCAATCCGGGCTACCTCATGGGAGCCCTGCGTAAGGGTGCCAGTCTTATCGAAGAGAATGGTGGTAATCTTCCGTGAGTTTTCAAAGGCGGTCCGGTTGCGGATCAGCAGGCCGTTCTTAGCCGATATAGCCGTGGAAGTAGCCACCACCAGCGGGATGGCCAGCCCCAGCGCATGCGGGCAGGAGATAACCATCACGGTCACCATTCGTTCGAGGGCGAAATCCAGTTCGGCCCCGGCCGCAAACCAGGCAATAAAGGTAATGACGCCCGCCGAAAGTGCCACGTAGGTGAGCCATTTGGCCGCCTTATCGGCCAGGTTATGCGTTTCGGACTTCGTTTTCTGCGCATCCTGTACCAGGTTCACTACTTTCCTGAGGTAGCTTTCCTCTCCGGTATGCTCCACCCGCACCCGCAATGAGCCGTTGCCGTTGATTGAACCACCAATCACTTTATCGCCTTTTACTTTCTGAACCGGCTTGCTCTCACCGGTAAGCATACTTTCATTGAGGTGGCTGTCGCCGTCTATCACCAGTCCATCGGCAGGTACTTTCTCGCCCGGCTTTACCAGGATGGTATCCCCCTTCATCAGCTCACCGATGGGTACCTGTACGGTCTGGCCTTCGCGGATAACGTGCGCTTCGGAGGGCATCATGCTCACCAACAGTTCCAGGGCTTTGGAGGCACCCAATACCGATTTCATCTCGATCCAGTGCCCCAGCAGCATGACCAGGATCAGCGTGGCCAATTCCCAGAAAAAATCCATCCCTTCCAACCCGAACACCGTGGCGGAGCTATATACGTAGGCGACTGTGATTGCCACTCCGATCAGCGTCATCATGCCGGGTGCCCGCTTGCGGACCTCCTGCACCATGCCCGTCAGGAAGGGCCAGCCTCCGTAGAAATAAATGACGGTGGAAAGTCCAAAAGCAATGTAATCGGCATAGGGGACATTCAGCGTAAACCCAAAAATGTGCTGCACCATGGGGCTCAGCAGGATCACGGGTACCGATAGTACCAGCGTAACCCAAAATCGTTTCTTAAAGTCTTCGATCATCATCGCGTGGTGATCGTGACCTCCGTCATGCCCGGCATGTCCGCTATGATCTGTAGCCTTCTGGTGCCCGTGCAGGGTTTTCTGCGCGAGCTGCTCCTGCTCCCTATTCACTTGCTTTTCGGCTTCTTTTTTGGGATGATGGTGGTGATGTGTATGTTCCATATTTTGGCTAGGTTTCACGAATGACAACTTTATGACCTATTCTGTTAGCGTGCGGTAACTAAGCCCGAAAATGATTACGGGTAGTAAGGTAAACTGTAAAACGGGTGAAAGCCCAACCTGGACAATGGGAAGCAGGGGCATGACGTCGGCATAGTCCCAGTTTCCCTCCCAGGTATGCCGTATTTCGGCCAGAATAGCCCCAACGGCCCCAACAGCCATCAGAGATAAGATTCGCGGCCACGATAGTGATCCGGCCCAGAAAGGCTCTTTCAGCATGCGTGCAAACCCAAGGTACAGCAAAAGCACCATCAACACATCGGCCACGGATGCCAGTGTACAGAAGGAAATATGCTGGAAGTCGTATTCATATCCTCTGTAAAGGGGCCCCTGGACCAGCTCCCAGGTAAGGTTTAGTACAAATGCCAGCAGGGCGATCCGGATCATCAGGCTTTTGAACAGCTTCTTCCTATCCGTTTTCTTAGCTTCATATAGGTATAGGCCGATTACCAGAGTTAGTACAGTCACCGGCACAATAAACAGGCTCAAATGGAGGTTTTTCAGCATAGGGTATCGGTCAGTGGCAGTGGCCGTTTTCAGGTTTCAGGAAATTGTACCGGGGGCTGCCCCACGGGTAGGAACAGAAACAACAGAATACATCTGGTCACTAGGATGATTGAATATAACATACGGATGACGTGTTGTCGGACCGGGCATTGAAACTTAACAAGGCCCAATGAGTACAGGTTAATAGACCGGAGGACTCAGCCGGCCCAGGTACTCCTCTTTCAATTCCCAGAGCGAGGCGCGCAGGAATTGGTCCCCGCTGTCTGCTAGTTCTTCAATCTTTTCGGATAACTCTTTTCCAAACAACTCCCGTTGCTTACGATAGGCCTCTTCCCGAAGTTCTGTCGAGGAAAGTTCCCGGCCCTGGTAACGCGTTTCCAGCTCCCGCTTGTGGTTTTCAAGTGCTTGCCCGGCGAATTCGTGGAAAGTATCCAGTGCTTGTTCCTTTGCTTTCATAGGGATTGAATTTAAGGTTTAAAGTTGATTCTTTGTATTGGTCTCAGCGTCGTACGGCACAGTGGGCGAATCAGAATCGCACAGTCAGGCCGCCCCCCGCCCCGAAGCGGTTGTCATAGCCACCCATCAGTGAAACGTTCCTGGACAGGAAATACTCCATTCCCACCGACCAGGTCACGTCCCTGCTGAAGGCTCCGCCGCCCGTTTCCGATTGGGAGCGATTCATCCAGCCGAAATCGGCGCGGTATTCGAATTCACCGAACAAGTTGGTTCTCGGAAAAATCATGAGCTCGCGGCTCAGGCGCAATTCCGGGCGTAGTCGGCTGTCGATCCTCAGATCGAGGTTGACCAGGTAGGGCGTAAGGAAACGGATACCCCCAATGGCCGTCGTGACAACATCGCCGGGACTTTCGGCCCGCTCATCCTCGACATTGACGCCGGCGAACACCCGGAAGTAATCGTACAGGTAGCGCTCGTAGGTCACCTCCGCCTCCATACGCCGGTTCCAGCCGTACTCGGCCCGCAGGTTGAACTGGTTCCGGATATTGGAGGACACCACGTTCAGGTGCGCCATGTGGGAGGCGACGTCGGCCACCCCCCAGGTATAGAAATGATTTCCCTCGTTGAGGAGCTTTTTCAAGGGGTATTGCGCCATACGTGGATCACGTAGGGTGTCATAGCTGTATACCCGTGCCATCCCGGCCATCATATGGTACAGCACGTGGCAGTGGAAAAACCAGTCGCCGTACTCCCTGGCGTCAAATTCGATGGTGATTTTCTGCATGGGCGCTACATTGACGGTATGCTTCAGGGGGGAATAGTCTCCGTTTTTATTCAACACCCGGAAGAAATGGCCGTGCAGGTGCATGGGGTGGTGCATCATGGTGAGGTTGTTGAGCGTGATGCGCACCACCTCCCCTTTCTTAATTTTGATTTTGTCCGCCTCCGAAAGGGGTACCCCGTTCATGCTCCAGATGTACCGCCACATGTTGCCGGTCAGGTTCAGCAGGATCCGGCGAACCGGTCGCTGTTCCTCCGGGTCAGTGGGGATGGTTGTCCGCTCGGGTGATTTCAGGTAGTCGTAGTTGTATTCGGCAAACATATCCATGCCGGGCATATCCATTTTGCTCATGTCCATGCCCTGCCCTGAACCCTTCTCATCCCGCATTTTATCCATCATCCTGCCTTCCACCGGGTGGGTAGAGTCCGCCTTCATGGCACCTGTATGTTGCCCGTGATCCTTTTTGGAGTGATCCATTTCCGCATGATTCATGTCCTGTTTTTTCATGCTGTCGCTCGGCATATCCATTGCCTTCCTCTGCTTCATCCCTTTCATGTCGTGGCTCATTCCGGCATGGTTCATCTTCATTCCACCCATTTTATCCATCTGCATCCCCCAATCCTCCATCATTTCCTGAGGCTCCTCCTCTGAGGGATTCAGTTTCATCGCCGGGGCCCCCATGCGCATGTCCATGGCCGCCATTTGTTTCATCATGGCGTACTGGTTGGGCCTGGGAACCACCGGAGCAGCCACGGTCTCGCCCTGTCCCAGAAAGGTAGACGTATGTCCGGAGCCATCCTGCGCCATGGCCCGGAACTCCATTTTTCCACGGGCAGGGATGGTGACAATGAAATCGTAGGTTTCGGCAATGGCGATGAACGTTTTGTTGCGCCGCACGGGCACCACATCCAGCCCGTCGGCGGCAACCAGCAGGGGATCCTCGCCCCCAAACGTAAGCCAGAACTGGGAGGAAGCCGCCGCGTTGATGATCCGGAGGCGAACCTTTTCACCCGGCTTGAATTGACCGTAATTCTGGGTCTTTTCCCCATTGCTCAAAAAGGCGGGGTAGTATATGTCAGCGATATCCATGCCTTCCATCCGCTGCTTCCAGAAATTGAACTGGGCACCCAAGGCCCCCCGGGCAATGACCCGGTTGAGGGGCGTGGTGGTGTTTTTCCGGATATTGTACCACTCGTTCTTCCGCTTCAGATTGCGCAATACGTTCGCGGGTTTCTGGTCCGTCCAGTCCGAGAGTACCAGCACCAGGTCCGAATCATAGTCCAGGGTCTTCTCTTTCGGCTCAATGACGATGGAACCGTACACCCCGCTCTGCTCCTGCAGCATGGTATGGGAGTGGTACCAGTAGGTGCCGGATTGAATAAGGGGAAATTCGTACGTGAAGGTAGCGCCGGGTGCAATGGGCGGGGTGGTCAGGTAGGGAACCCCGTCGAAGAAGTTAGGTAACAGGATCCCGTGCCAGTGCACGGAGGTTTCCACGTCCATGTGGTTGGTAACGTGAATGACGGCATACTCGCCCTCGGTAAACCGGAGCGTCGGTCCGGGAATACCACCATTGACAGTCATGCCCTTAACCGGCTTACCCGTTTTGTTGACGGTTCTTTCTTCAATGGTGAGGGAGTATTCCCGAACGGGCAGGTTGTCGGTATTCTGAGCGAGAAGCGGAGATGCCAGGAGCGAGCAGAAAATCAATAACCATTTGAAATGAAGACGGGCTGACGTTTGAGGCGAGTGTTTTTTATAAAGTACCTTTTCCATGATCGTGTTGCCTGGGTAAAGAGCAAGTCGCTGACGGACCCGTGCTCCATGCAATTAAAAAGTGCCCTATTCCGATCGTTGGGAATAGGCAGGGGCCAGGCTGCATGCCTGATTTTGGCATGAGCGACAGGCCCGGTGGCCGTACTTTTTGGGTGCGGCCACCGGCAACTTTCATCAAATCAAAAAGGTCTGGAAAAGCACTTGCCGGTCCTTGTGCGGCAAATGAGGGGGTGGGGCGTAGAAAAAAGCAATGCTTTTTCCAATGGAAAGAGTACTAAGGAAACTAAATGAAAAAGGAGGAAAGAAGGAGGGGGAATCGGCTGACACCACGGAAAAGCCATCGACCGGACAGCTATCATCGGTCGACACGAGCTGCTGCATGTTGTCGCAGCACCGCGAAGCGCTGAAATGAACGCCTTCCCGTTCACACCCCCCCACCCGGTCGCCGCTCTCCTTCATGCCACAATCGAACGTAGCTCCCCCCAGCCTGAGTCCGCTTTTGGCCACTTGCCCCCCGCAGTAGTGGGTGGCCACGGTAAGACCCATGTTACC
>CATMVR010000392.1 GCA_950075905.1 uncultured Persicitalea sp.
AATTCACTGCAAATATATGCATATTTGCAAGTAGAAAACAAGAAAAGTTTGCACAACTTAGCACTCCCAATGCAATTTCCTCTTAGTTATGTTAAAAGATGAACGCCAACTCTGGATTTTAGATAAACTGAGTACCGATCGGAAGGTATCTCTGGTCACATTGAGCAAAGAGCTGGATGTATCTTACGATAGCATCCGTCGGGATATTATTGAATTAGAAGAGAGAGGGTTGCTCAAAAAAGTACACGGTGGAGCCATAGCCAACACCTACCTACCCATGCGGGTAAGAAAAGCTATGGGCATTCCGAACGCGGAAATTTCGTCGCTGGCTCAGAAAGCGCAGAAGCTGTTCCAGCCAGGGCAAATTATCCTTATGGACGGGGGCACTACTAACCTTTACATCGCGGAACAGCTTCCCCGCAATCTGGAAGTGACCATCATCACCAACAGCCCTCCCCTGGCCAATGCGCTGGTCAACCACCCCAAAATAGAGGTCATTCTGCTCGGTGGATCGTTTCACAAAAGATATCAGATCACGATGGGCAGCGAAACCTCCGCCCAACTCCGGCATTTCAAGGCCGACCTGTACTTTATGGGCGTGGTTGGCATTCATCCCAAATCGGGCCTGACTATCCGGCACTACGAGGAGGCCCAGCTCAAACGGCAGATGATGGCTATTGCCGATAAAACCGTGGTATGCACCACCCGCGAAAAAATCAATAATGTGGAAGCCTACATGATTTGCCGGTTTGAAGATATAGACGCTCTGATTTATAGTACCGACGAGATTATTCCCGAAACGGAAGAGTGGCCACCGCATCAACTGCAATTTATCTGAAAACTATGGGCTTGCCTGATCGGTTGTGTATCTTTGCATAGATACAAGTACTTTTTGCCCATAGGAATGATAGCATTGACCCACCAGACAACTGCGGATCTGGACACTCTGGCCCGTCAGCTCGACGGCGAACTATTTTACGACAATACCCAACGAACTTTATACGCCACCGATGCCTCCGCCTACCGCGAAATGCCTCTGGCTGTGGCCATACCGCGCTCGGAAGAAGACCTGCGACGGCTGATTGCCTACGCCGGAAAAAACGGGCTGTCGCTCATACCCCGCACCGCGGGCACATCGCTGGCCGGACAGGTAGTCGGGGCCGGGATTGTGGTAGATGTGTCGAAACATTTTAATAAAATACTGGAAATAAACGCCGAAGAGCGTTGGGTGCGAGTGCAGCCGGGCGTGGTGCGCGACGAGCTGAATATGGCGCTGAAACCCCATGGCCTGTACTTTGGGCCTGAAACATCCACGGCCAACCGGGCCATGATCGGCGGTATGGTAGGAAATAACTCCTGCGGCTCCAACAGCGTAGTGTATGGCTCTACCCGTGAGCACTTGCTGGAAGTAAAGGCATTGCTCTCTGATGGCACGGAGGCCGCTTTTACTTCGCTGGATGATCCCCAAAAAGCGATGACGGAAGCTACCGGACTACAAGCAGAAATCTACCGCAGGACATTCGAGATTCTTTCAAATCCCGAAAATCAGGCCGAAATCCGGAAGAATTTTCCCAAGAAATCCATTGAGCGCCGCAATACCGGTTATGCCCTGGATATGCTGCTGGATTGTGCCCCCTTTACCGAAAGCGGCCCGGACTTTAATATGTGCCGGCTCATTGCCGGCTCGGAGGGTACCCTGTGTCTGCTGACGGAAATAAAGCTAAACCTGGTGCCGCTACCGCCCAAAACACAGGGACTGCTCTGTGCGCATTTCAATACGATTGACGAAACCCTGCGCGCCACCATTGTAGCCCTAAAATACAAACCACAGGCCGTAGAACTCATCGACAGCTATGTGCTGGAATGTGCCGCCAGCAACGTGGAACAACGGAAGAATGCGTTTTTTGTAAAAGAGAAGGAGGATGGGAGCTATCCGGCTATTCTGGTCGTGGACCTGTCGCGCGAGACACAAGCCGAGGTAGAGCAACTGGCCGCCGAACTCGAAGCCGAGCTACGGGCCGTGGGGCTGGGGTTTCATTTTCCGCTGCTCTTTGGTGAGGATACCAAAAAAATATGGACTTTGAGAAAAGCCGGTCTGGGGCTGCTGGGGAATATTCCGGGCGATGACAAAGCCGTGGCCGTGATTGAGGATACAGCCGTGGATGTACTGGATCAACCCGCTTACATCCGGGATTTCAACGAGATTCTGCACAAGCACAACATGTCGGCTGTACACTACGCCCACGCGGGCTCGGGCGAACTGCACCTGCGGCCGATTATCAACCTGAAAACCCACGAGGGCCACCGGCAGTTTCGGATGATTGCGGAGGAGATTGCGGCTTTGGTCAAAAAATACGACGGCTCCCTCTCGGGTGAACACGGCGACGGGCGGCTACGCGGAGAATTTATCCCCAAAATGGTGGGTCGGCATAACTATGAACTCTTCAAGGAAATCAAGCGTGCCTGGGACCCGCAGACGATTTTCAACCCCGGCAAGGTGGTGGATACCCCGCCCATGGATACCTTTCTGCGCTACGAGGCCAACCAGCAGACGCCCGAGTTCAAGACTTACTTCCGCTACCCCGATCAGACTGTGCTGCAGCACGCCGAGCAGTGCAACGGCTCCGGCGATTGCCGTAAAACCGAACTGACCGGCGGTACCATGTGCCCCAGCTACATGGCTACCCGCAACGAGAAAGAAACAACCCGTGCCCGTGCCAATATTCTGCGCGAGATGCTGACGCGCTCCCCCAAGGAAAACCGTTTTGACCACAAGGAAATCAAGGAAGTATACGACCTGTGCCTGGCCTGCAAGGGCTGCAAGGGGGAGTGCCCATCCAACGTGGATGCCGCCAAGCTGAAAATGGAGTTTTTGCAGCAGTACCACGACGTACACGGCGTGCCGTTACGCTCCTGGCTAGTGGGCAATTTCTCCAAGATGACGGGTATTGCCAGTTATGTACCCTGGGCCTACAACCTGATTTTCAAGAATGCCCCGCTCCGCCGCATCGCCAACCGCGTAGTGGGCTTTCACCCCGACCGCACCATGCCGCTGCTGCACAGCGAGACGCTGCATGGGTGGTTTAAGCAGCAGAAATTCAGGGTATTGGACCAAACCAAAAAGGTGTATGTCTTCTGTGACGAATTCACGAATTACAACGATGTAGAAATTGGCAAAAAGGCTATCTGGACTTTACAAAAACTCGGCTACGAAGTAGTTATTCCGGACCACGCCCCCAGCGGCCGACCGCAACTCTCCAAGGGACTGCTGAAAGATGCTAAAAAGATTGCGGAGCAGAATGTACTGGCCCTGCGGGATATCATCTCGCACGATACCCCGCTGATTGGCATCGAGCCCTCGGCCATCCTGACCTTCCGCGACGAGTACCCCGACCTGGTCAGCGACGAGCTGGTAGAGGACGCCAAACGCATTGCTCAAAATGCCCTGCAATTCGATGAGTTTATTGCCCGCGAAATTGATTTGAAGAAGATCAGCAAGAATTCTTTTACCAAAGAAAAAAAACTAATCAAGCTCCACGGACATTGCCAGCAAAAGGCCATTGCCAGTATGGTGCCCACCAAGAAGATGCTGTCGCTGCCCGAAAACTATACCGTGCAGCTCATTCCGAGCGGCTGCTGCGGCATGGCCGGTAGCTTTGGCTACGAGGCCGAGCACTACGACATTTCCATGAAGATTGGTGAACTGGTACTCTTCCCCACCGTACGTCAGCAACCGGAGGAAGTCATCATTGCCGCACCGGGTACCAGTTGCCGCCATCAGATTCACGACGGTACCGGCCGCAAGGCGTTTCACCCGGCGGAGATTTTGTGGGAAGCGCTTCGTTAATTCTGAATGATAGAATAGGAAGCTCCGGAGGACGGACACAAAGAGACGTGATTTTTGCGTTTGTAAACACAAACCAGCCAAAAAACGACTAAGTGTATAGTATCCCCTACTTCCTTAGCACCAGCACCCAATCCTCCCCGCCTGCCGGAGGCGTAGCGGTAAGTACCCCCTTGCTGGTCTGTACCTTACCTGCCGTAGTCTGATTGCTGGCCGGGTTGAACCACTGGGCGGAGTAAGTGGCATTAGTCAGGTTGTAGAGCTGGATAGGCGTGGGCGATGAGGGACTTTTCGGAGCGATTCTTGTTCGCCAGTTACAAGTTAGCCACGAAGACGCAACCTTGCCGAAATCACTGGTCACCCATGTTTTCTTAGGTACTGTTGGGTGTAGTTTATTTATTCAATCTCAATATTTTGATCATCATATTCTTCTGTCGAAATAAAGTTGTTTTGAATGCCTGGCAACCGATTAATACCTTCAATCAGTCCGTTAATTATCCTAAATCTACACATTTCAACGGTTTCTTTTGTCTCACGGTCACACAAGTAATATGATGAAATTACTTCATTTTTATTTCTTTGGTAAAATGAAATTATTGAAAACTTACCTAATTCATTCTGATATTTCAGATATGAATTTATGTATTTGCATTCCCAAATTAAATCCGAAATTTCTTTGGTCACCTTAAAGTCATTACACATGATTCTTTTAAAATCACTCGAATCAGGATAATTTTTAAACAGGACTAAGGTGTCCTTGAATTGCTTGTCTTTTGTATTTAGCCGGATTTTTTCTTGATAGCACTCTTTCTGAAATTCTTTCCGACTAGAAGTTGAAGTGCACATTATCCCGAAAATAGAGAATAAAAGAATGATTGTCAGGTAATTCCCCATTAGTTTATTTTAGTTTTTGCAAACTGTATCCAACATCTTCGTAAGATGTAGCTGGTTTCTTTTATTTGCACAATGGATTCCTCTCTACTTCCTCAGCACCAGCACCCAGTCTTCCCCCCCTGCGGGCGGCGTAGCCGTAAGTACCCCCTTGCTGGTCTGTACCTTACCTGAGGTAGCCTGGTTGCTGGCCGGATTGAACCACTGGGCGTTGTAGTTGGCGTTGGTCAGGTTGTAAAGCTGGATGGGCTTGGAGGTAGGCAGGTAGGCTACGAGGGTGTTGCCGTCGTCGGTGCGGGATACAGATACGAAGTGGTTGGCCTGCTTGTCGCCGGGCTGAGTTACCAGCAGGTCGGGGGCGGGTTTGAGGTTCCACCATTCCAGTTGCTTCATAAACTTGGCCAGGTACCCTACCTGCAGGCTGCCGGGCAACTTGATACTCTCGTCCCAGCGACTCATGCCTTTGCCTTTGCTGGCGTGGTTCAGGATATCTTCGCCCTTACGCAGCCAGGGCCATAAGCCGTAGGCGCCGTAGGTAATCCCGGCCGTGGGGGAGTTGAGGATGCTCCAGTAGCTGGCATTGCGGATATCGATGGCTTTGATGTTCGGGCTGGTTTCTTCGTAGACCGGCTCCATATTGATAAAGGGGCGGGCGGGCAGTTTGTCCCACATGCGGGCCACTGGGCCTTTGGTCATGAAGTTAACGGCCCGGTCGGAGCGGTTATGGCCCGACTGGTACCCTACAATATCAAGCCAGGGCTCGGAGGCATATACCTCGCC
>CATMVR010000393.1 GCA_950075905.1 uncultured Persicitalea sp.
GTCCATGCTGAGCATTTGGGCTACTTTCAGAGCTGAACCTTTCAACTGGCTCAGGGATTCGTAGATGTCGGTGGCGTTGTCGGTATGGAGTTGATCTTTCGTATGCTCGGGATCAACCATTTTCTTTACATTATATTTCAGGTAATTCCCACCAATCTTAACTCCGGTTTTGACAAATTGTGTGGCCCGGGCTACTTTGGAGGTAGGAATGGATTTTTGTTCTTTCATGGCTTTCTGTTTTGGTACACAAATTTTGCTAGATCAAGGACCGAATCCACCACGGACTTTCCAATCAGGTCGAAGGAGGTGTTAACTGATTTTTCAATAGCCGTATCGGTACTTTCAAAGCCACGGCTAAGGTCATTGACCCAGAAATCCAGGATAAAAAGGCATTGGAGCCAAAGTCCGTCAACGTACCGATCAGATACCACGGGCCGGATGATCACTTCCTTACTTTCGCGTCCTTCCAATATCAACTCAGTGGCGTAGTTGTAGAATACATTTTTAAACGGCTGCAATGCACCTACGTAGCGAGCCACAGGCTGTTTGAGGCCCTTGTAGCTGTACACGGCGTAACTCCGGTCATTTTTCAAAACCTCGATCCAGGTATAGTAAAAGGCCAAGAGCTTTTCCCGTACAGAGTACGTCTGATATACCTCGTCTGATTCGAGGGTTAGAAGGGCCTGACGGAAATACTCCACCCAGGCATCTGACTCGATGGCCTCAAAGCTATTGTAGTATTCATAGAACTCCGATTCGGGCATTTTCAGTTTCTTTGCAAAAATGTAAACCGAAGGGGGTTGGGTGCCATTTTCCAATACGTACTCTTTGTACGATTTTTGGATTTTTTCTATCTTTTCCATATACCTATAACAACCTTTACCGGGCCAAAAAGTTTCTGCATTGACCAAATAAATAGTGCGCTATCGTCAAAACCGGAGTGCTCCTTCTTCCATGGGCAAATAGTAGCGCCGACCATCCCTGGACAGAAGCTCCGCCCAGCGGTCGCGGGTGCGGAACCCCAGCTCGGGGCTAAGTATATACACCCCTTTTTCTCCCGGAGGAAGATAGCCCGGCGGCGGGCACTTTGACTTGCGCACGATGGTCCAGTTTTCTACTCCGGACAGACTCTGCGTATTTACTCCAATCAAGCCTCGGTTCCAGGTCAGTCGCCAGGGAGCCGGTATTTTTTCATCGGGCAGGGGCACTGGGATTACCGTACGGATACCCTGCCGGGCAAAGTAGTTGCTCAGATGAAACTTAAAGGCAACGGAGTCGGCCCGAAAGGCATCGTCGGCAATGACATACGCCCGTTGACCCTGGGTAAGCGTCAACACGGTATGCCTCGGTACCGCGTGCACGTAAAGCGAAGAGGTGTTAAAATCGGTGAGAGTACGGAGCAACCCATACTGAGAAAACACCAGACTGAGCAGAAATACCCCTTTGAGGTAGCCATAATCTCCCTTTTTAAGCATCTGAAAAACGCACAGTAGCAGAATAGACAGCAGGATTACTTCCAGCAAATCCAGACTCTGATTTTCAATCAGATATACCGGCAGTTTGCGGGGTATGCCTACCACGTAGTTGGTGAGTTGAGCCACTGCGTCGAGACACCAGGCCGTCCATTCGGCAAGAACAGGCAATGATAAAAAACCGAACAGCAGTAAACCGATGGCACCGTAGATCAAAAAGGAGGTAAGTACAATGACAAAAGGATTGACCAGCCAGAAATAGGTCGGGAACTGGTGGAAAAAATATATACTGATTGGAAAGGTAAAAAGCTGGGCGGTACACCCCACCAGGGTGATCTGCCACAGCCACCGCACTGCCATGTGGCGAATGACAAAGGCATCTTTCAATAACGGGTATAAGAGAATAATGCCCAATACGGCGGCGTAAGAAAGCAAAAAGCCCACTGCAAAAAGGGCCAGTGGATCGAAAATCAGAATAATGAACGCCGATAAGGCCAGGGTATTCAGACTGTGGTGCTGACGGTTGAAGGCACCAGCCATGGCAAAAACCGCGCACATCAGGGAGGCCCTTAACACGGAAGGGGAAAGACCGGTGAGGATTGCATAAAATGTCAAAAAAGAAAATACCAGTCCGAGGTACACAAAATGTCCACGCCTGGATTTTCGTAGTCGGCCCGTCAGCTTGAAGAGGAATAAGTACAGGATCCCCACGTGAAGTCCTGATACTGACAAAACGTGCACGGCCCCGGCGGTGATGTAGGATGTAAGCAACTCCTCGCCGAGATCGTCGCGGCTACCCAGAAGCATTGCCTTAACCAAACCATACGAGGCTTGGTTTTGCAGGCTACGACGAAATACCGAGTCGGCTTTCTGGTAGAAGGTGGCCGGCCACTGCATCCACATACTTTCAGTAGTGGAAGGCAATTGCACAAATGATTCTTCTGGCAGAAAAACGGTCCAGGCAATTCCTCGCCTTTCGAGGTATTGTCGGTAATCGAACTCCATGGGATTGCGCATGGCCGCGGGTCTTTTAAAAGGATGATGCTTCACCAGAAGTACCCTACCCGTCTTCAACCCTTCCTTCGCCCCGCCGGATATCGACACCAGGGTCTTCACGTCCGTTTCTTTCCAGGCATTCTCTGTACGAATGGCCCGCAGCTTTGCTTCGTATTGGGTACTTGTCCTTTTTTTCTGTCCCGGGGAAGTTAACTCGACTGCGTAAGCATCGTACTTTACCTCATCGAGAGTCCTAATGGCTTGTTCAAGATGGGCGTATTTCAAATGGGTGCTGAAAACACCAAGAAGAAACAGGGCGCTATACACCAGGCTTGCCCTAACGGCCGAAGGTAGCCGCCTGCTGAGTAGTCCTACGAGGCACAGTAGTAGCACCCAGGCTTCATAATACGACCAGGCCCCGGTACCCCAACCATCGGGAACCAGGGCCTGATCGTACACAAAAGAGGTTAGTAGTATGCCCCCAACCAATGGCAAAAGTAGCCGGACGAAAGGTTGAGTGGAGGTCATGAGGCTGACTAGTTGACTACAAATCGCTGGACCTTACTCTCGCGGTTGGCCTCCACTTTCATGAAGTACATACCGGGCGGAAGCACACTGACATCAAAAGTAAACCGCCGGCTAAAAATCTGAGAGAAGTTCCTGGTATCTACTACCTGTCCGGCCAAATTATAGATAGTATATGTTAGGTCTTGAAAATCAGGAAAGCGGGCTTCCAGGTACAACTCCTTCACTGCCGGGTTGGGGTAGAGATTGATCGTCAGGTTATCGGCGGGTTCCAGATTACCCTGTTTTGAAAACTCCACCAGTCGGGCCCGCCTTGGACTCAGCGCCAGTACCGCCCGCATGCGGGCCACCTGATCAGCGGTAAAAACATTCATGCATGAGTCCGGCGAGTAATCCATGTAGTTCTCAATCATATTGAGTGTTCTTATTCCAAAACAATTGGAAAATCGGGGATTACATACCGTTGTTTGATTACTCCCTTCGGCCGTAGGAGTATCCGGGCAGTAATCCGTTCCGCAGTAGGTATCGCCCCAGGTGTGAATCAACCCCAGCCAATGGCCTACTTCGTGAGTAGTAGTTCGGCCCAGATTGTAGATGCGGCTCGTAATGGCGCCGGTTCTTCGCCCCAGATAGCGAAAATCAACGATTACCCCGTCCGTTGCGGCAAAAGGCTCAGAGGAGGTGTCAAGGCCCTCCACCTTGTCAGTAGCCGGAAACTGAGCGATCGCCAGATTGGATGCTGAAAGCCGACAGGTCCAGATATTCAGGTACTTATCCGTAGGCCAACTAACAATGTTTGCGAGAAGAAGGTCGTCCGAATAGGGATCAAAAGTTGTTTTCTGAGGGTAGCTATTCCGGGTAATTCCGTAGGTGGGAGCACCCGTCGGGTCGGTATCAGCCAGATAAAACTCTATGAAAGCATCTGCCCCCACCGGATTGGTGTTGAATCCCGGGGTACCGACTATTCTCCGAAAATCTTCGTTTAGTACTTCGATCTGGGAGCGAATCTGCTGGTCGCTGATATTGGGATTGTTGACACCGCCGATACTGCTATTGCTCCCCGCATGAACCACGTGTACCACCACCGGAATCCGGATCAACTCATAGGCACCAATCCGTCGATTAGCCCGGTCACGGGTATATTCCAGCACCAGCGAATCCAGTTGGGAGCGTTTTCGAAGCCAGTCAGGATTGCGCCGGGCCCGAAACTGATCCAGTTCGTAGCTGGCGCACCGTTTCACAAACTCCGTGTCGCCCTGGGCGTACCCTTCCTTGCCTACACAGAAAAAAAACAGGAAAACAAAAATCAGGTTTCTATTTCTCGTGCACCTCATACGCCGCCAGAATATCTTTAACCAACCTGTGACGAACCACATCCGATCCATCCAGCTCCACAAACGAAATACCTTTGATACCTTTAAGTATGGTAAGGGAGTCTATCAAACCTGATTTATGATTTTTGGGTAAATCCACCTGAGACTTATCCCCTGTGATGATAGCCTTGGAACTGGGGCCCATCCGGGTCAGGAACATCTTCATCTGCATGGGAGTGGTGTTTTGGGCTTCGTCCAGGAGTATAAAAGCATTATTGAGCGTCCGGCCCCGCATGTAAGCCAGCGGTGCAATTTCCACTATCCGGTTATCGACATAAAATTTTAACTTTTCGGGCGCAATCATGTCGTCCAGGGCATCGTAGATCGGGCGCAGGTAGGGATCAATTTTTTCTTTGAGATCGCCGGGCAGAAAACCCAGGTTTTCACCAGCTTCCACCGCAGGCCTGGTAATAATTATTTTTTTTACTTCCTTATTTTTCAAGGCGCGCACCGCAAGTGCTACCGCAGTGTAGGTTTTTCCGGTACCGGCGGGCCCCACAGCAAACACCAGATCGTGCTTGGCGGCAGCCTCCACCAACTTTTTCTGATTGAGCGTTTTTGCCTTCACCACGATGCCCTTGTTTCCATAGATGATAACATCATCATCTTCTACTGCCTGATTTGGCTGTTTGGGATTGGCCATATTGAGGTACCCGTTGAGGTACCTTATTACGTTATCATTGGTAACTCTACCGTATTTTTGGTAGTGGGCGAGCAGCGATTCCAGCACATCCGTAATTTTCATTATCTCAGGCGCTGTACCCTGAATCCGGATTTCGTTGCCACGTGAGAGAATTTTACTTTCGGGAAAAGCTGCAGCCACTTCCCGGATATTGGCATTATGAACGCCCAAAAAATCTACGAGCGATACATCTTCGAGTGTTATTACTTTTTCTACCAAATGAATAATGATTAAGATAAATAGTGAGAACTAGCCAAAAATTAGTAATTTAAATTGATTTTGTGAGTAACCTACCCCTCTTTTTTGTACAAATATACAAACTTAACAACGTTAAAAATATTCCCGCGGTTCAACTTGTTCAGTATCAACAAGCGCCGACAAGACCTAAAAAATAGTTATCCTAAGGACTTTCCATACTCCCGGCCAATTCGTATTATTGTATTCATATATG
>CATMVR010000394.1 GCA_950075905.1 uncultured Persicitalea sp.
GAGATGGTGGGTGACCGCCCCTCGGGGAGTATTCCGGCCAGCAGCCCACTGGTGCAGCGGGCCATTGCGGCTACCCGCTATATCAAGCAGGAGCCCGCCTTGCGGGTAGGGTCTACCAACTCCAACATTCCTTTTTCTAAGGGTGTGCCGGCTATCACGATGGGGGCCGGCGGCAAGGGAGGCGGTGCCCACGCGCTCGACGAGTGGTGGATGGCCGATCAGTCGCACCTGGCCCTGCAGCGCACGCTGCTGATTTTGCTGGGCGAAGCGGGCCTCGCGTCGGGGAAGTAGCGTAGAAAGTTGCCCAGAAATTGGGGATATGAAACAGGAAAGCCGAGAATTCCAGCCAGGGATTCCGGCTTTTCTGTTTTTAGTCTCTCTGCTTTTCCAGGGCTACCCGGGCGGTAAAAAGAGCTAGCAGGGTGGTGAGCGGGGTAAAGACAATGGTTTCCAGACTCGAAAAGGAAACCAGGTTTCCCAGCGTGTTCAGGGCAAACACCGCGACAAAAAGCCATAGGATACCATTGATCCACGTACTGGACTGGCCATTGCGCAGCCTTCTGATTTTTATGTAAAGAATCAGTATAAAACACGAATTAATCAGCAGTGATATGCTTTCAAATCGAAACATCTCGTCCCGGGTGCGCAAACGTCCGCCCCATACGGCCGTGAAGGGAATGATCTCCGTTAGAATCAGGAGATGGTAGATCAGGACTCCGGTAGTGATGGCAAGCAATGTGTTAAAGGCAAATAGAAAGGGGATACGTTTAAGCATGATTTTTTTGAGAAACTAGTAGGGTTAAAAAGCCCCTATCCCGGATTTAGTCAAGCGGTTAGAAAGGCACAAATCTACCGCAATTTAATTTTCCATAAAACTAATACATCGGGTTTTGCGGAGAGCCGGGACATACTCTCTACTATACTTTACGCTATGAAAGATTTTTTATCGGTTGTGTACATCGTGTTTGGGGTATTTGCCCTGATGGGGCTATTGGCCTTTCTGAATTTTCATCTTAGCTACGGTCAGCTGGCGCTCCTTGGCATTCTTCTGTCTACCATTCTGATTGTTGTTTTCATTCTGTATGGTCCCGGTAAGCGGCGCAGAAAATAATGGCAATTGATAAAAAATGTACATTTGAAGCAAGGTTCATTGACACCTGCCCCTAAAAAAAGCTACTTTTACCGAAAAGGAATTGCATAATAAAACAACAGGTATGGATATTTTTATTGGAGGCCTCCCCGCGACGATGAGGCAGAGAGAATTGCAGGAAATATTTGAAAAGTATGGTGAGGTAATGTCAGTGAATATTATCATGGATCACCTTACCCGCCTTAATAAAGGTTTTGGTTTTGTGAAAATGCCAGACCGGCAGCAGGGGCTCTCGGCCATTGCTGCTTTGAACGGAGTAGAGGTGGAAGGCAAAAAACTTGTGGTGAATGAATCAAAATTCAAGAAAGGGGAAGAAAAGTCTGCCCCACAGGGAATTCGATCAGCACCAACTCCCAAAAAATATACATCTGCTCAGGGCCGCCCCCCCGGCAAGGGGTCATCGGCCCGTAGTCAGGTAACCAAAGGGAAAGGAAATCATAAAAAAAATTGAAACATGAACTAGTATGTTGGGAAACCTTACTCATACCTTAAAAAATGAATGGCTGAGCGTCTCGGTTCGGGAGATTGGGGCCGAACTCTGTCGGATCAAGTCGGTAAAAAGTGAGAAAGAGTATCTCTGGGACGGAAATCCCGATATCTGGGCCAGTCACGCGCCAGTACTTTTTCCCATTGTGGGAGAATTGAAAGAGGGTACCTACTATTACGAGGGAAATCGTTATCAACTACCACGTCATGGCTTTGTGCGCAATAATCCCAAGGTTCAGTGTACCGATCAATCGGAGAGTAGCCTAACC
This sequence comes from uncultured Persicitalea sp., assembly GCA_950075905.1. Classification (GTDB taxonomy): domain Bacteria; phylum Bacteroidota; class Bacteroidia; order Cytophagales; family Spirosomataceae; genus CATMVR01. Next base: position 1,906 of record CATMVR010000394.1, read on the forward strand.
TTTTCGCTCGAATACGACGAAGATTCGCTCCTGGTGTATCCTTTCCGGTTCAGATTATCGATTACCTACGCCCTCGACGGGCCCCGGATTGTGGTGCAGCATAGGGTAGAAAATCTGGACGACAAGACCATGTATTTTTCCCTGGGCGCGCATCCGGCGTTTTGCATTCCACACCACGAGCACGAAAGCTACGACGATTACTACCTCGAATTTGCCCAAAAAGAAACCGCCGCACGTTGGTTGCTTACTGGCAAAGGGTTGTTGAGCGGTGAAACAGAGCCTGTTCTGAACGACACGGCCATTTTGCCCCTGCGCCACGAACTATTTAGTGAAGATGCTTTGGTTTTCAAGAAGCTGGTATCCAGTCAGGTAAGTTTGAGGAGTAAAAAATCTCCCGAGGTTGTGAGGGTACGCTACGAGGATTTTCCCTACCTGGGTGTATGGGCCAAGCCCCACGGAGACTATGTGTGCATTGAGCCCTGGCTCGGAGTAGCCGATAGCGCGGATACCGACCAGCAGCTGATCAATAAAGAAGGAATACTGGAACTCGATACGGGGGCAATTTTCAACGCCGCCTTTACCATCGAAATCAGCGAGTAAAAGAGTACGGCCCTTTCCGTCTGTTACTACAACCGAAAGGGCCGCGAATGGAAACTCACCCAGTTTCATGTCGGTTAATGCCAGGGTTTCAGCACCACCTTCACGCAGTCATCTTCCTTGTGCTTGAAGATGTCGTAGCCTCGCGTAGCCTCACTGAGCGGAATTTGATGGGTGATGATATCATTGAGTACCACTTTCTCATTTTTGACCAGATCGAACAGCGTGTCGACGTAGCGTTGCACCTGCGACTGCCCCATCTTGATCGTCAAACCTTTGTCAAAAATCCGGTGTACCGGAAAATTATCGTAGGGAGTACCATACACGCCCACCACCGTCACGGTACCCCCCCGGCGTACCGCCTCAAAACACATTTCCATGGCCTTGATAGAGCCTTTTTCCAGGCGCAGGGTAGCCTTAATCTTGTCGAGTGTGCTGCGTTCGGCCTCGGTACCCACGGCGTCTACGCATACATCCGCCCCGCGCCCTGAGGTCATTTCCCGTATAGCTTCTATTACGTTTGTATGGTGTGGATTCAGCGTCTCCACATTGTTTCTTTTTCGGGCCATATCCAGGCGGTAATCCAGCGGGTCTATGGCAATCACCCGTTTTGCGCCCTGAATCCAGGCGGCTTTCTGGGCCATTAGACCCACGGGGCCAGAACCAAAAATGGCTACTGTTTCGCCTCCTTTTAGGTTAGCCCAATCAATGGCCGCCCAGCCCGTCGGAAAAATATCCGTCAGAAAAAGTACCTGATCGTCAGTCATGTTTTCGGGCACCTTGCGCATATTGTAGTCGGCGTACTGCACCCGCACGTACTCGGCCTGTCCGCCCGAGTACCCCCCGTACAAATCCGTGTAGCCGTATAGACCGGCGCCCTTTCCGCTCATCAAATTACCCTCCGGCCCGTAGTGATCCGGGTTTGAGTTTTCGCAGTGCGGATGAAGCCCGTGCTCACAGAAAAAGCATCCTCCGCAGGCAATCGGGAAAGGTACCACCACGCGGTCGCCCTTCTTAAAATTCTTCACCTCAGAGCCCACCTCTTCAACGACGCCCATAAACTCATGGCCCAGAATCTGGTCGCGGAGCTGGGGAAAAAAACCGTCATAAATATGCAGGTCAGAACCGCAGATGGCCGTTGAGGTAACTTTCAAAATCACGTCACCTTTCAATTCAATGCGGGGATCATCCACAGTATCTACACTGATGTCCCCAATCTTGTGAAAAACAGCTGCTTTCATAAAATTCCAGATTAGATGTAGTTGTATTGACTACCGGTTTTTACCAAAAAATCAGGCCTTGTTACTCGGTCAGGGGAAGGTCGTCGAACGGAAACTTTAAAAAAGCAGGATTTTCTGCTTTCCGGTATTGGCCTAAAAAGATGGCTATTGCCGTTTAAAGCCTGAAATAATTTTTAAAAAATTTTATGATTTATAGAACAATACAAAGAGGCTTAACATATGCATAATATTGAAAATATGTTAAATATCTAAAAATCAGATATTTGTATAGTATATTTTTGTTACTTTGATGGTATTTTAGCAAGAAGGAGAAGTGGTTTTTTGAAATAAAATCAAAAAATATATAAAAAGTAATTTTCCCCCAATTATATTTGCCCGCCAATTATTGTTGCCCCAACAATTGTTGGCATATGGTTTAACCTGCAAATTCTTTAAGTTTTTTCCAGTTTATTTATTTTTCATTACAAACAAACAATAGTTAATCATTTTAAGATGAGAAAAACTCTCCTTTTAATTCTTTTTGTCTTCGGAGTGCTGACCGGTGGATCGGCCTGGGCACAGGACAAAAACGTCACAGGTACTGTGACAGACGAGGGCGGAAGTCCGCTTCCGGGTGTTAGTGTGGTGGTAAAGGGTACAACCCGCGGTACCAACACCAACGCCGAAGGAAAATTCAGTATCACTGCTCCCAAAGACGCTAAGCTGCTGTTCAGCTTTGTAGGTTTTGTGGCTAAGGAAGTAACGGTGGGTAATCAGACCAACCTGAGCATTAACCTGGTGACGGACGTTGCCAATCTGGAAGAGGTAGTTGTAACTACCTTCGGTAGTGCCAAGAAAAGCTCTTTTACGGGTTCAGCTGGTACTATTGGTGCTAAGGACATCGCAGATCGCCCCCTTACTAACATCGTGCAGGCAATTTCCGGTACTACGGCCGGCGTACAAACCACAGCTGGTAGCGGACAGCCCGGTGCTGCTCCTGAGATCCGGATTCGTGGATTTGGATCTATTTCCTCCGGAAATGACCCTCTCTACGTTGTGGATGGTATTCCTTATACGGCCAGCATTGCCAACCTCAACCCTGATGACATCGAGAACATCACGATCCTGAAAGATGCGGCCTCTACGGCCCTCTATGGCGCCCGTGCTGCCAATGGCGTGGTGATGGTAACCACTAAGAAAGGAAAGCAAGGAACTAACAATATCAATGTACGTTTCACAAAGGGCCTTAACAGCCGCGGCTTACCCGAATACGAACGTGTAGGACCGGCTGAGTACTACCCTTTAATGTGGGAATCTTACCGGAATAGCCTGGCGTACCGTGCCACAAACCCCGTTGCAATGGCTACTGCCAACTCAACGGCTTCGGCGCAGATTGCAAATTTACTGGGCTACAATATCTACAATGTACCCAACGCTCAGTTGGTAGGTACTGATGGACAATTGAATTCTAATGCTCAGCTTTTGTACGATCCGAAAGACCTCGATTGGGCTGCACCCATGATGCGTCAGGGAAGCCGCGACGAAATCAATGTTAGCTTCGCTGGTGCGCAGAACAACACCGATTATTACATTTCGCTTTCTTACCTGAGAGACAAAGGCTTTTTGATTCGTTCAGACTACGATCGTTTTACTGGGCGTATGAATGTGAATTCTCAGGTGAAATCCTGGTTTAAAACCGGAGCTAACCTGTCGGCTACCATTACAAAGTCCAATCAGGCTGATGCCGGTACTAACACCGCCT
>CATMVR010000395.1 GCA_950075905.1 uncultured Persicitalea sp.
TGTAGCGCACCCCCGCCGCCTCGTTCAGGCCCGAGACGCTCTCGAACAGCACGTCGTAATAGGCGTAGATGCGGTCCACCTGCACCTTGGCGAGCCACAGCAGGAACCCCAGCGCCCCGATCAGGCCCTGACTTACCTCAATCAGATTAAAAAAGATACTGAGTTTGCCAATGCGGCCGATGCTTCTTTTTTCACCGGGGTGATCAACTACAAGAAGAACAATTACCGCGAAGCCTATGAGGATTTTCAGAGGATTGAAAACAACCCCTACTACAAGAATGAGGCTCCCAACTGGATTATTTCTACACTTTATCAACTCAAAGACTACGATCAGCTTCTCAGCTACGGCGAACGAGTGTTGAACCAGCAGCGGGGCAACTCCAAACTTGACGATGTGGCCCTGTACGTGGCGGAGGTCTACTACGAAAAAGGTGATTACAAAGGGGCAGTAAATGCCTATGAGCGCTACAAGCGCATGAAGCCAGGAGCGATACCCCCGACGGTAGCCCTGCACTATGGCCACGCGCAGTTTCGCAACGGTAACTACACCGGAGCCATCGAAAATCTTAAAAACGTAGCTCCCGGCAAGGATTCGGTGGCTCAGTATGCCTCGTACTTGGTAGGGATCAGCTACCTGCAGACCAACAACCCCCAGTTTGCCCTGACAGCCTTTGACAACGCCGCCCGTCTGAATTTCAATCCCATTGTGAAGCAGGAGGCCATGTACAATCACGCCAAGGTGCAGTTGGATTTGGGGAATAACAACGAGGCTATCAAGGAATTGAATGAGTACCTGGCCAAATATCCAGGTAGCAAGTACGAAGATGAGGCCAATCAGCTTATTGCCGAAGGGTACTCCGGGGCCAGCAACAACGCCGGTGCCATTACCTACATCGAAAAACTCAAAAAGAGAACCCCCCAGATCAATGCCACCTATCAGCGGCTGACGTATAATCAGGGGGTGAGTGAATTTAACGCCGAACGGTACATGCCCGCTATCGAGAATTTTAACAAATCGCTGAAATACCCAATTGACGATAAGATATTCATTGCGGCAAACTATCAGAAAGCAGAAGCCTACTCAGCCCAGCAGAAGTACGATGAGGCCGTTCCTATCTATGCACAGCTGACCAAAAACCCACAGGCGGGAATTTACGGACGCAAAAGCCTGTACGCGTTGGGATACGCATACTATAACCAGAAGAAATACAGCCAGGCGCTTGGCTATTTCCGGGAGTTTACCAACAATACCGAAGGCATTGAGGCGCAGATGATAGAGGATGGGTACGTACGCCTGGCCGATTCGTATCTGGCTCAGAAGAATTACACCGAGGCCATAAACACCTACGAAAAGGTAACCAAAAATGGCCGGGTAGATCAGGACTACTCCCTTTTTCAGAAGGGGAGGGCCTTTGTGTACATGAACCGCGAAATGGACGCCAAGCGTCAGTTTGAAATGCTGATCAGCCAGTTTCCTGGCTCCCGGTATGTGGACGACGCGCTGTTTCAGATGGCTGATATCGACTTTCAAAACGATAACTATCAGATGGCCGTCCGTTCGTTCACCCGGCTGATCAACGAAAAACCCAAAAGCTTTCTGATTCCGGCCGCCTTGCTGCGCCGGGCGCAGTCGTACTACAACATTCAGGTGTACGAGCAGGCCATCAACGATTTTAAACGGATTTTGCAGGAGTACCCCGCCTCACCTTCGGCAACCAGTGCCCTGGAAGGTATTCAGGAAAGCTACAACGCCGTGGGGCGTCCCGAGGAATTTACGCAGGTTCTGGCCATTGTGCGGAAAAACAATCCGGGGAATACCAAGCTGGATGAGGTAGAGTTTGATAACGCCCGAAACTTATTTTACGCCGAGAAGTACCAGCAGGCCATCAACGCTCTGCTCGAATACATAGCCAGCTATCCGCAGAGCAAAAACCAGTTCGATGCGAAGTACTTCCTGGGAGCATCCTACCAGAATACGGATCAGATTCAGGAGGCATTGCAATATTACTCGATGGTGGTGCGCGAAAACCGCTCGGCTTACGTAGCGGCGGCGGCTCAGAAATCTGCCGAGCTGGAAATTGCCCGGGGTAATTATACCAATGCTGTATCGAATTTTAAAGTACTACTTCGCAACGCCGAGACGAAGAAAGAGCAAACCATTGCCTGGATCGGCCTGATGGATACCTTTTATTCGCTGAAAAACTATGATTCTACCCTCTATTACGCCCGCGAGGTGATCAATGTGGGTAACGTGGTACCCGGGGGCATTGGTAAAGCCCAGCTCTATATGGGCAAGGTACCCTACCAGCGGGGAGACTACACCAAAGCGCAGGAGGAGTTCAGGAAGGTAGCGGCGGCCAACAAAGACGAGTTCGGCGCCGAGGCCAAGTACTGGATCGCGATGATTCAGTTCAAGGAGAAAAAGTACGAAGAAGCCGAGAAAACTATCTTTGATTTAAGCAAACAGTTTGAAGGTATCGATTTTTGGCGGGTACGCTCCTTTATTTTGCTGGCCGATGTGTACATGGGTATGAACGAGACCGCTCAGGCCAAAGCCACGCTGCAGTCGATCATCGAGAACTCGGAAGATGCTGAGGCAGTGAATCTGGCCAAAAACAAGCTGGCCGAAATTGAAAAACGATAGTCCATTCTGGTTTTTAATTCCATTTATCCATGAACACACAAAAATTCTTCCAATATAGTGCCTGCATCCTGGCATCCATCCTGGCGTCCACCTTTTTTATCGGTACTGCGGTGGCCCAACGGGGCGAAATCGAAAGCCAGACATATGAAATTGTCAAAGAAAAAAATATCGAGTTTCCACCCGCCAACAGGTTGTTTGATAAAGTACAGCCGATTCAGGCCAATGCCGGCGAGAAAAAGGTAACCTATCAGTTCGTCGATCCCCAGATCAACCTGGCGTCTCCTAAACTGACTCCTCAGGCCGTTGCATCGGCCGACCAGAATACACGGCAGGAACTGCCTGATGCGCTCAATAATTTTATCAAGATCGGAGCGGGAAACTACGGGCGCTTTCTGGCGGAGGGTTTTGTAAGTACCCGAGCCACCGAAGATCTCGTCTTTATGGCCAACGTCAAGCAGTTATCGGCCGCCACCGGTCCGGTATACGGAGTTAATTCAGCCAACTCTACCACCGATATTAAGCTTGGTGGTAAGTACATCCGGTCTGCGTATAAGGTCGACGGACAAATGGACTATAACCGCAACAATTACTACTTCTATGGATACAAGCCCCAACCCGACGATGTAATGATCAACCGGGATAGCATCCGGCAGACCCTTAACCGATTCGGCGTGCAGCTTGGCTTTGAGAATACCGAGCCTAATTCTTTGGTTGATTACGCCGTCAATACTCAATTTTACACCCTGAGCGACCGCTACAACGCATCGGAAATTGACTGGGGAACCACGCTGAAAGTGGCCTTGCCAGTGATGGATCAAGTTTACGCGCTCCTGGACGGTGGCGCATATGTGTCGCAGCGGGTAGATGCCCTTACCTACAACCGGAATCTCTTCCGGGTCAAGCCGGCGTTTAAGTATGCTTCAGAGTTTTTCTCGGTAACGGCTGGCGCTAATCTTGTCAATGAAACAGACAATACGCTGGACATCAACCGGACCCGCGTCTTTCCGGTGGTGAATATTGATGTGATGCCCTTTGCCGGGGTTCATATCTTTGCGGGTTGGGACGGCGACATCGTGCGGAATACGCTGAGAAGCCTGCTCGACGAGAACCTATGGCTGGCCCCTAATGTTCTGGTGGCCAATACCGAAAAGAGTGCCGATGTGTACGCCGGCATCAAGGGAGAAAACTCCAACGGTTTCAGCTTTGAAGGCCGTGCATCTTACGCCCGCTACAAGAATTTCTACGTGTTCAACAACTCCCTGGCCGATACCTCCAAGTTTTCGGTGTTGTACGACGGGCTGCGTACTAACGTCATCACCGTTTCGGCCCACGTAGGGTATACTATTACAGATTTGTATAAGACTTCACTCAAAGCAAATTTCTACAACTATGACACTGAGCGGCTGGAAGCCGCCTGGCATCGGCCTACCTTTACGTTAAACTGGTTTAACGCTTTAACGATCAGTAAGAAGCTTTTCCTTACCAGCGATTTTTATACGGTGGGGGGCATTCAGGCCAAAAATTTTCAGACCGGAATAATCACAAAATTACCCGTGATTCTTGACCTCAATTTCAAGATAGACTATCTGCTAACCAGGAACTTCTCGGCTTTTGTGTCCGTGAACAATGTCTTGGGAAAACAATATACTCGCTACCAGTACTACCCCCGCCAGGGATTAAATTTTGTTGGTGGATTATCTTTTTCTTTCTAACTTCGTTTAGTTAAAGTTTTGTTAAACCACCGAAGCTATGGTAACAGTAGACAAGTACATCCGCAAGTTATTGTTCGAGCAGGACTGCGTTATTATTCCTGATTTTGGCGGGCTTCTTACCCACTACATTCAGGCGCACTACGATTCTACCCAGGCTATTTTTACGCCTTCGAGCAAGCGAGTTGCTTTTAATGAGGTACTTAAACTTGACGATGGCCTGTTGACCTACTATATTTCGGTGCATGAGCGGATTTCCCGCGAAGAAGCCGTAACCCTGGTAAAAAAGTACGTAGAAACCCTGCGCACTACGCTGAAGGAAGGGCAGACCGTTACGCTCGATGCCATCGGTAGCTTCTCGGCCAATTCGGAAGGAAAACCCGTGTTTGAGCCCGATTACGCACAAAATTTTAACAATGATTGGTACGGTTTGGAGCCTTTGGAAGTGCGTATGTTTGAAAAAAAGACAGCCGTTAACACCGAGATGGCCGAATTGGTATCTGATCTTGCTACTGAAGAAGCAGAGCCGGCATCGAAAAACAGGATGCTGGCCGGATCGTGGGTAAGATGGGCGGCCGCCGCCGTTTTTGCGGGAGCCGTTTTAACGCTAAGCCTGATTTACAAACCCGCCGACAATAGCTTACTGAGTACCCTGAACCCGGTGTATAGTATCAGTGAACTCTACGTCTCAGCGGTGGCAAAATTCCCTCAGCTTACGGCGAAGTCAGAGGCAAAACCTCCCGAAAGCAAGGTAGCTGAGTCATCTCAGGACTGGGCAGAACCTATTGCTGTACCACCGGTTCCAACGCCGGTAGTACCCGACAGTAAGGAGGAAATTACTGCACAAGCGGAGCTGGAACCGGTGGTTGAGAAAGTTGAAAACACCCATGGTGATTACTACCTCATTGCCGGTAGCTTTGGGAAAATGAGAAACGCCGTTGTTTTGAAAAACAGGCTCCTTAAGCAAGGCTTTACGGCTACGGAAGTGATGGATGCTATGGAAGGCAAACTGATAAAAGTGTCGGTTGGCTCTTACAAAACCATGCGTCTCGCTCTGCTTGATAAGGATAAAGTTGATGAAATAACCGACGCAGAATCCTGGGTGTTTCGAAAAAAATAAATTTAAA
>CATMVR010000396.1 GCA_950075905.1 uncultured Persicitalea sp.
AGTATTGTCGAGCAGGTACCGGAAGCTGAAACTGTCCTCACCCATTGAATCCGTCATATTGAAGCCTACGATTTCGGCGGCGGTGGCGAAGAAATCGGTGGTGCAAATGGTCACATCAGAACTGGTGCCTGCTTTTACTTTCTGGGGCCATTTTACGATAAAGGGTACCCGGTGGCCCCCTTCGTATATATCCGCCTTGTGTCCCCGGTAGATGTAGCTGGGATCATGGGAAACGTTCTCCAGTTCCTTGAAGTTGGCCTTGGGGGAGCACCCGTTGTCGCTGGTGAAGATAATCAGGGTGTTTTCGCTGATTCCCTTTTCTTTCAAAACCGCTTCTATCCGCCCGACCAGATCATCCACCTGTAGCACGAAGTCCCCGTAAAAATTGGTATTGCTTTTACCCAGGAATTCTGACTTTGGCAAAATGGGCGTATGGGGGGCGGGCAGGGCAAAGTAGAGGAAAAACGGTTTGTCTTTGTTGGCATTCTCATTGATAAAGGCGACCGATTTGGCTTGCAGGTGGTCCAGCACGTCGGCATGGTTGAAATCGGAACCCGTCACTCCTTTCCGCCAGAACCCCTTGTCATCGACGGATACGGTGGTATCGGTGGGGATAGTGGTCGATTTGCCGTTCTCCACGTACACGTACGGGGCCATGTCCAGCGAGCCGGCGATGCCATAGGCGTAGTCAAAGCCCAGGTTGTTGGGGCCGAACGTCAGGGGTTTGGAGTAGTCGACTACCGGATGGGCGTTCAGGTTGTCTACGGCCTTTTCGTTTGGAGTCATTTGCCAGTCCCAGCCCAAATGCCACTTGCCGACAAAAGCCGTCCGGTACCCCTTGTCCTTCAGGAGCCGGGCCACGGTGGTCCGGGCGGGCTCGATGAGAGACTTAGAAAAGCCGCCCAATACCCCCTTTTTGAGGGGGGACCGCCAATTGTATCGGCCGGTCAGGATGCCGTAGCGGGTGGGGGTACATACGGCGGAGCTCGTGTGGGCATCCGTGAACCTCATCCCCGTTTTGCTTAGTCGGTCCAGGTTTACCGTGTTTAGCTTAGACTGGGGGTTAAAAGACGAAACGTCCCCGATACCCAGGTCATCGGCCAGGATGTAGATAATATTCGGAGAAGAATTCTTCTGGGAAAAACCCACCATCGGTACCACTAGTAGCAGGAATACCGCGATATAAATGCTTTTTGCTTTCATTGATTATACTTTCAAAAATTGTACTTAAGATTTTGCGGGTATAGCGGATTTAGCCTTTTCCCAGGTGTCCAAAAGTTGCCTGAGTTCCTTGGTTTGGGCAGGAAAACCATCCATCACATTGGTAACTTCTCCTGGATCCTTACTTAAATCATAGAGATAGTATTGATTTTTCTCCCTGAGCAATTTCCAGGTACCTTTCCTGACCGCTGCATTGTTATTGAAGCCCCAAAAGACGGGTCTTTCGGGGGACTTGTACTGTTTATTTAAAAGCAGGTTCTTAAAGCTCCTACCCTCCAGACACACCGAATTGGGAATTTTTGAGCCCGTCAGCTCGGCAATGGTCGGATAAATATCCATGGTCAACAGTAACTCAGTACTGGTTTGACTGGGGATAACCCCTTTCCAATAGGCGATGGCGGGGACGCGGTGCCCGCCTTCCCATACCTGGCCCTTATGTCCTCTGTAAGGGTGGTTGGACCCCACCTCGTTGGCCCCGTTGTCCGACACAAAAAGCACCAGGGTGTTTTCCGCAATTTTATGCTCATCGAGGGCCGCCATGATCCTGCCAATGCCCTCATCCATGATCCCGATCATCTGACCGTACACTTTCTTTTTGTTGGCCACGGGTTCGGGCTTATAGTCGGGGCTACCATTACGCTCGGGCTTTGACTCCCGCACCTGGTAGGGAGCGTGGGGGGACTCGTGCGCTACATAGAGAAAGAAAGGAGAATCCTTGTTTTGATCAATGAAGGACAGGGCGTGCTGGGTAATCAGGTCCGTCGTATAGCCCTTCTCGTCGGATTTGTCGGTATTCAGCCACCAGTCGAAATAGTTTTCCTGGTCGTAGTGCGAAATATAATCGACGTTACCGCTTGTGTACCCTTTGAAAATATCAAACCCCTGCTTCACCGGGGAATACAAGGTGTCATAGCCCAAATGCCATTTCCCAACGATCCCCGTTTTGTAGCGGTTGCTTTTCAGAATTTCTGAAAGCAGAACCTCCCGCGTATCCAACCCTACATTCCGGTGGCTTTTAGCCGTAATGACCCCCGTTATACCCGTGCTCTGGGGGTACTTACCCGTAAGCAGCGCAGCCCGGGTAGGGCTACACACCACGCCATTGGAATGAAAGTCGAGAAACTTAATGCCGCCTTGGGCCAGTTTGTCCAGGTTGGGTGTCTGGTTGATTTGGTTGCCATAACAGGCCAAATCACCGTAGCCCAAATCATCCGCCAGGATGACTATGATGTTGGGCCGCTGGGTGGGTACCCGCTCAGCCTGACCATAGGAAAGGGCCGCCAGGAAGACTAACTGTAGAGCAATAAGGAATCTTTGCTTTGGTACTCTCATAGTTTTGAAGGTGTTAATACCCGGGATTTTGAACTCCCAATTTAGCATTGTTCGTGAATTCAATCGACGGGATCGGATTCAGGTAGTAGCTCTTTTTGGTAATAGGATGGACGATAATTTTACTTTTGGGGAAAGTCAGGTTTAGGAAGTCCATTTGCTTCTGAACGGATGCCTCCAAAAGCCCCCAACGGTTCAGGTCAAAGTAGCGTTTTGCCTCGAACGCCAATTCAATGCGGCGCTCCTTGCGGATCGCCTCCCGTAGTTTTGCCTGATTGGGCAACTCACCGGCCGTAAGCCTGGGCAATCCAGCGTTCATCCTGATTCTGTTCAGAAGTTCAAACGCTTCTCCATCGGCCACGTAACCCGCTTCGTTCAGGGCTTCCGCTCTGGCCAGCAGTATTTCCGAGAAGCGAATCAACGGGTAGTTCCAGGTGCTCAAGCCACGCGGATCCACCGTATTGTAATACTTGTTCACAAAATACAGACTGCCCTTGGGTTTTGTCGGATCAATGAAATTGGTAAGGCCGTAGTTTTGCACCAGTACCGTCTTGCGCCGGTCGCCCGCCTCAAAGAGCTGCATGAAACCATTGCCGGAAGACAGGCTTCCCCCTTTTCCCTGTAAATCGTCGTCCGTAGGCAAAATAGCCGCCAATCCGCCATAATCCGGGGGAGAGTAGGTGTTGCTGATGCCTGAAGTAGTGGCTCCCGCCACCCCACCATACTGGACTTCAAAGAAAGTATGGTTCCCGTTTTCCTGGCTTCCGTTGAAGTTGCCAGCATAATTAGACTGCAATGCGCCGCTTTTGATCAATTCCGAGGAGCCTGAAATGACTTTATCCCACTTTTCCAGTTCCAGGTTCACCAGTACCAGCAAGGCCTGGGCGGACTTTGCGTTGGCCATGCCCGCCTGATTGCCATTTTTCGTCGTATTGTCATTGGGCAAAAGCTGAATCGCCTCGTTCAAATCGACCATGATCTGGTCGTACACCTGCTGAATGCTGGCGCGGGGTTTTTCGGCGTCCTGGCGGCTCACCACTTCATCCATGATAAGGGGTACCCCCCCGAACAAACGAACCAGATTGAAATAGTAGAAGGCCCGCAGGAATCTGGCCTGACCAGTCAGGCTCTTTTTGAGGGTTTCGCTTGTAAAGTCTTCGAACTTTTCAATCCGGTTCAGGATCGTATTGGTTCTTGTTATACCGGTATAATGATCCGCCCAGATACCCTGGATGCCCCCGTAGGTCTGGTCGATGATAAAGATGTCGGGCTCGACCTCCTTCCGCCATATCCATCCGTCGTCGCTGCCAAGCTCCGTGATTCGCAGCAATTCGCCTTTGTAAATTCCCTGCAATGGCTCGTAGGCACCATTGACGGCGGTAACAATGCCACTTTCCGTGGAGAAAAGTTTGTCCACCGTTATAAGTCCCTGGGGATCGGGCGACAATATGGAATCGCACCCAAACAAGGTACCCAAGATCAGAATGAAACTGAAATATTTTTTCATGATAAAGAGGTTTAGAAATTGGCTTTAACACTTAGAGTGAACATCCGCGTGAGGGGATAAGGCGTGTAGTCAATCCCGGAAGACAACAGGCTTGATCGGCTGGAAGCCTCGGGGTCAAGGCCGGTATACTTGGTAAAAGTGAGCAGGTTCGTTCCAGATATCATAACCTGAGCCCGTTGCAATGCCACCCCGCTGAGTAGCTGGGGAGGCAGGTTGTAGGTCAGGCTAACATTCTTTACTCGGATAAAATCGGCGTCCTCCAGAAACCGGGTGGAAACCATGGTGGCCAGTGTAGTCGTATTCCCGCCCTGGGAAGGCCTCGGTACGGCGTTACTAGGGTTGGTGGGTGTCCAGAAATCATTGACTTCGGCAAAGTTCTGGACGAAAGGTACTGATCGGGAGAACAGGTTTCGGGCCGTGTTGTACACTTTGTTACCGGCCGAGAAATTCAGGAATACCGACAGGGAGAAATTCCCGTAAGTAATCGAGTTGTCCATGCCGCCGAACAATTTCGGATTGGGGTTCCCCACGTACGTCTTATCCCCTTCGTCAAATACCCCGTTGCCGTTCAGATCCGCGTAACGGGGATCTCCCGGTACGGCATTGGCCCATTTTCGGGCTGCCTCTTCCTCGCCGAGCTGCCAGATGCCCGCAAACTCATACATGTAAAAGGCCCCCACCGGGTAGCCGGCCTTCATCACCCGGGTCTCGCACGCCTCGACCACGTAGACCATCGAGTAGAAGTAGCCGATCACCGCGCCGGAGGCGATGGCGCCCAGTCGCACCCACGCCGGGCCGGGCACCACCAGGAACAGCAGGGCCAGCAGCGGGATCAGCTGGACCGTCGTACGGAGGAGGTGGCGCAGCACCCAGGTGCGGGTCGTGACGTCGTGCAGCACCCAGCGCCGGTTCCGATCCGGCAGCCGGGCACCGAAGGCGTAGGCCACCCAGCGGAACGGGTTCGGACGCCGGATCCGGTCGTCCATCGGACGTTCCCCCTTCTCGGATCGCGCACCCGGGTCAGACACCCGGATGCCGGACGAGCACGGCGAACGGGTCCGTCCAGTGCCGTCCGCCGTTCTGCGGGGCGACGGTCACGCCGTCGGCACCCGGCAGCGGCTGCGGCAGCGGCCTGCCCGCCGCCGCGTCGGCCACGAGCTCGCGGACCCGCTGCCCGGCCCGATGGTAGAACTCCAGCTGCACCGCGCGGCCGAACAACCCGAAGCCGAGCCGGAACAGGGGGTTCGGGATGTGCGCGGGCCGGGAGAACGCGCGGATGACGAACTCGACGTCGCCGGTCGCGAGGTCCTTGACCACCTCATAGGTGAGCCGGCCCTCCTCCAGGTGCCCGTGCAGGGTCTCGTAGGTCCAGCCCCAGACGCGCCGGCCGTCGACGGTCTCGTCGACCA
>CATMVR010000397.1 GCA_950075905.1 uncultured Persicitalea sp.
CGTAGGGGCGAAGATTGTTGGAAATTAGCCGGGTTTCGGTACAAGCTTCGTCAAGAAACTGATTCAATGGCCCCTTAACCTTTATGGGTAATTTTTCCAGATGTGCCTCTACAAATAGTTTGATGCGCGACAATTGAATGCCCAGGCCATCGTGCAGATCACGGGCAATACGGCTCCTCTCTTTTTCCTGTCCTTCGATCATGGCCCGAAGTGATTTCAGTTCCAATTCCCGAATTTGCTGCCGGGCGATGACCGTTTCCTGATGAGCAATCAATTTTTGCTGACGGCGCAAAAACACCATTGCTACCACCCCCAATACACTCAGCACCAGCCCTACTGCCAATACTATGTTGAGTACTTTTTGGTTGTTGCTTTGCTCTTCGGCTAATTGCTTTTCTACGGCAAGGGTTTTTATCTGGCTGTCGAGCTCTTTCAGACGCAGGCTTTTGGTTTGCTCTGATGTATTAAATTGGGTCGTATAATCCAGAGTTTTTAACAAATAAGCGTAGGCTTGCTCGTGGTTTCCCAGCCGGGAATAGCTATCGGCTGTGTGCCTGGAGAGCTCCCGCAGCATCAGGAGATCATTGGTTTTTCGGGCGATCTGCGCGCTTTTCTCATAATGATCAATTGCCAACTCAGAGCGATTTTTAAACTGCTCCACCAATCCTAAGTAAAAGTGGTTCAAGGCAATAAGCCAATTTACATTTAGTTTGCGGGATAGCTCCAGGCTTCGGGTGGCATAGTACCCGGCCGAGTCGGGGCGCTTGGCCTGCGAGTAGGTATTGGCCAGCAAATTGAGCGCATACGCCTGCGACTGAGGCTGATTGCTACGGGCGCTCATGCGTTCGGTCTTGCGGAGTTCAGTGATCAAATCCGGGGGAAGCGGATCTTTTTTCTGGGCAATATTGGCCAACCCCAGCCGGCTCTCGATAAGCTTGGGTATATTGTTGGTACGTTCAAAATAGTTTTTTGCCCGCGTCAGGTACCTTTCAGCCGAGGCCGTTGTGAAATAATCGTAGGTATAGTAGTTGCCTATGATCAGGTACTCATTGTAAAAACCTGACGAATCTCCCAGCATACTGTAATACTTCAATCCATTAAAATAAGCTTCCAGCGAGTACTTATTGTAGCCATACATCTGATGGTATAAGTCACCCAACTCGTTAAACAAAGGTGGTACCTTCCCGTAGGCTTTCTCCTGAATCAACCCCCGAATCTCCTGCTTAATTTTGGTTACGGAGGTCGTGGAATCCATAGCTTGCGCCGGGCAGCCACCTGCTCCCAGGAGCAGGGTCACCCCCAAGCAGACAATAAATACCTTTGAGAAGATCAGGGTGATTCTCATTCCAAACCCGGTGTATATATCTCTTTTAGTCAATTAGCTGTAGTTCCATGGCAGTTTTGATCAGCAGGGCAGTATTCGGAACCCTGAATTTCACCAGCAAGCTGCTCCGATGAAACTCCACGGCTTTGGCGCTTACAAACATCCGCGTAGCCATTTGCTGCGTGGTAAGTCCCTGGGCCATCAGGGAAAGCACCTCTGACTCCCGGGGAGTCAGATTCGGTTTCTGATCGGCTCCAGTGGCTGTTTTGCGGCCCCTGGGCGACTCGTTCAGCAGGATATGGGTGATGCTGGCGTTGAAGTACCGCTCGTTTTGATGTACCGACCGAATGGCTTGCAATAGCTCCACTTTGGTGGTATTTTTAAGTAAATATCCGCTCGCACCTTTCTTCACCATACGTTTGATCAAACTTGCGTCGTCGTGCATAGTAAGAGCCACTACCTTACAGGCTTCATACTGCTGCGTAATAAGCTCGCATAACCTCAGGCCATCTTCAACGTGAGGAAATGATACATCGAGCAAAACGACATCTACCGGTGACAGACTCAGGCGGGCCTCTACGGCCTCTACCGTGTAGCAACGATCGGCTACTTCAATATCGGCCGATCCCGAAATCAGCGATTCAATTCCTTCGACGAATACATTGTGATCATCCGCAATCAGGACTTTAATCATACCGGGTTTGCAATTAAAAAAGTTTGGTTTTCAATAACGTCGAGTGTGTCAGAATATGTTGTCACTGACATAGTTTTTCAAAGTGCTTTATCTCCAAAATAGGACTTTGTTATGCAAAAATAGCACTTATGGCCCATCTAAAAGAATAGGGAAAACCCAATATATTTGAATTTGGGGTTTTCCCTAGGATATAATTTTATCAGTTTTTGCCTGTCTAGTTCAATGAGAACTCCACTCCTTTCAACAGTTTCAACCGATTGAACAGCTCGTTGGAAGGGTCTACCCTATACATCCTGGAAAGTAGCTGTACCTCGATTTTGGATTCATTATCTACCACCGACAAACTGATGGCGCAGTTGCCCGGATGCCCCACCAGCGCCTCCTGTAACACCGATACGAATTCCTGATCGATGATTTCAATGGCACATTTCATTTTCACCTCCTTGCACATCTTCTCCCGGATTTCGGTCAGGAGCTGAATGTTGAGTACTTTAAACTCAAACTGATCCTCGTTGTAGTACCGGCTCTGTACTTTGCCTTTCAGATACAGAAAGCTCCCTACCTGCAGGTAGTTTTTCATCCGTATCATATCGTCTCCGCCCAGGAGCATTTCCAGGGAGCCCCGGTAATCCTCCATTTTGAATATGATAAACGGGCTACCTCTCTTGGACATACGTTCCTGAACACTCGTCACAATTCCTGCCACCGTTATTTCTTTACCCAGGTAGATGGGCTGATTGCCCTCCTCGGGTATTTCCAGCACTTTTTCCAGCGTACAGGTACAAAAGTTGTCCATTTCCAGGCGGAAGGTATCCAGCGGATGCCCGGAGATATAAAAACCAACTACATCCTGCTCGTGGCGGAGCTTTTGCAAATCCCCCCAGGCCTCCACATCGGGCACTTTGGGCTTAGCCATGAGTACATCGTTTCCTCCGAAGGCACCAAACAAAGACGATTGACTCGATGCTTTTTCGGCGTGATAGGCATTGGCAAATTTGATTAGCTTTTCGATAAAGTTGATAGTATCGGCATCTTCTGTTTCGAAATACTGGGCGCGGTGTATAGTCTCAAAGCAATCGAACGCCCCGGCAAAGGCCAGACTTTCCAGCGTTTTCTTGTTGACGGTACGGAGGTTGACCCGGATTATGAAATCAAATATATCGGTGAAGGGACCATTCTGATCCCGCTCCGAAATGATCGATTCCACGGCGGCGTCGCCGGTACCTTTGATAGCCCCGAGGCCAAAACGTATTTCGCCCCGCTTGTTGGGGTTAAACTGCCGGTCCGACTCGTTGATGTCCGGCCCCAGCACCGGGATACCTATACTTTTACATTCTTCCAGGAAAAACGTAATCTTTTCAATATTACCCAGCGAGCTGGTCAGTACCGCCGACATGTATTCTGCCTTGTAGTGCGCTTTGAGAAAGGCCGTTTGGTAGGCCACAAAGGCGTAGCAGGTCGAGTGCGACTTATTGAAGGCATACGATGCGAAGGCCTCCCAGTCGGTCCAGATTTTTTCGAGCTTTTTGGCGTCGAGGCCCTTGTCGGTCAGCGGATGCTGGGCCAGCAGCTTGAGCACGCCCGGCGGCATCGTGCCCACGTCGGCGCCGACGAGGGCGGCCTCCTTCACGTGGTTCACGGTGCGGATCGAGGCGGCGAGGATCTCGGTCTCGTAGCCGTAGTTGTCGTAGATCTGGCGGATCTCGGCGATCAGGTCCATGCCGTCGAGGTTGATGTCGTCCAGCCGGCCGATGAAGGGGGAGATGAAGGTCGCCCCCCCCTTGGCCGCCAGCAGCGCCTGGTTGGCGGCAAAGCAAAGCGTGACATTCGTCTTGATGCCCTTGCCCGAGAAATGGCGGCAGGCTTTCAGCCCGTCCAGCGTCAGCGGCAGCTTGATGACCACGTTGTCGGCGATCTTTGCCAGGTGCTCGCCCTCGGCGACCATCCCGTCGAAATCCATCGCCGCGACCTCGGCCGAAACCGGCCCCTCCACGACCTTGCAGATCTCCGCGATGACCTCCTTGAAGTCACGCCCGGATTTGGCAATCAGCGAGGGGTTCGTCGTCACGCCATCCAAGAGTCCGTAGTCGTTCAGCTCCTTGATGTCGTCGATATTGGCTGTGTCCACGAAGAATTTCATGGTTCGGTCTCCTTTCAGGGGATCAATAGGCCAGGGCCATTTCGGACAGCGGCCGCGTGCGGATGCGCTCGGCCTGTCCGGCGGTTCCGAAGGCCTCGAATTTCTCGACGCATTGCGCCTTCATGCCGTCCATCGCCGGTTTCAGGTACTTGCGCGGGTCGAACTCGGCGGGCGCGCTCATCAGGGTCTTGCGGATCGCCGCCGTGGCCGCCAGCCGCAGGTCTGTGTCGATGTTGACCTTGCGCACGCCGTGGCGGATGCCGCGCCGGATCTCCTCCAGCGGCACACCCCAGGTCGGCTTGATCTCGCCGCCGTACGTGTTGATCAGCAGGCGCAGCTCCTCGGGGACCGAGGACGACCCGTGCATGACAAGATGGGTGTAGGGCAGGCGTTTGTGGATCGCCTCGATCACATCCATCGCCAGCACGTCGCCGTCCGGCTGGCGGGAGAACTTGTAGGCGCCGTGACTGGTTCCCATCGCCACCGCCAGAGCATCGACACCGGTGTCGGCCACGAAACGCTCTGCCTCTTCGGGGTCGGTCAGCAACTGGTCATGCGACAGGGTGCCCGTCGCACCGTGCCCGTCCTCCTGGTCGCCCTGCCCGGTTTCCAGAGATCCGAGCACGCCCAGTTCTCCCTCGACCGACACGCCGGCAGCATGGGCCATCTCGACCACGGCGCGCGTGATCCCCACGTTATAGGCGTAATCGGCGGGCGTGGTGCCGTCTTCCTTCAGCGAACCATCCATCATGACAGAGGTGAACCCGTGCTGGATGGCAGTGACGCAGGTGGCAAGGTTGTTGCCGTGATCCAGGTGCATGCAGACCGGGATATGCGGGTAGATTTCCACCAGCGCGTCAATCAGCTTGGCCAGCACCGTGTCATTGGCATAGCTGCGCGCCCCGCGGCTGGCCTGCAGGATCACGGGCGACCCGGTTTCATTGGCCGCAGCCATGATCGCCAGCCCCTGTTCCATGTTGGACATGTTGAAGGCCGGCACGGCATAGCCGTTCTCGGCCGCGTGGTCGAGCAGCTGGCGAAGGGTGATACGGGGCATCTCGGGCTCCTGTCAGTCGGAGTGGGAAAGGTAGTCGCAGAGCGTCGCGACCTCGTCACGGCTGCCAAAGATCAGTGGCACGCGGTCATGCAGGTGGGCGGGCGACAGGTCGAGGATGGCACTCTGGCCATCCGTCGCGGGGCCGCCGGCCTGTTCGATCAGGAAGGCCATGGGATTGGCTTCATACATCAGGCGCAGCTTCGCCTTGCCGGGCGTGCGATGATCATAGGGATACATGAAGATGCC
>CATMVR010000398.1 GCA_950075905.1 uncultured Persicitalea sp.
ATCAGTGGCCCGGAGTAAAATCCGTTGAAGCTGAACTGCTGCGTACCATAACGAGAGTTTTCTGTATAAAACTTTTCAGAAATCTGCTGAGCGTACAGGGTAGGCTGGGTATCCGTAATCGGGCCGATGATTCCCTGCTCAGCGGTAGTGAGCAGGTTGGAAGTAACAGGTACCGAAGGGTTGTTGGGGTCTAGGTTCATGTCTCCAAAATCACCCGGATCACAC
The DNA here is from genome assembly GCA_950075905.1 of uncultured Persicitalea sp. GTDB lineage: Bacteria > Bacteroidota > Bacteroidia > Cytophagales > Spirosomataceae > CATMVR01. The sequence continues at coordinate 226 of CATMVR010000398.1, forward strand.
GCAACAAGAGCGGTGGCCAGCAGGGCCCCCATAAATGAAATTTTTATATTCTTTTTCATATGTAATTGCATTAGGAATTTTAATTAAAATCCGAGTTTTACGTTCACACCAAAGGTAGTAGTACCAGGCAGCTGGCCACCCTCTGCCCACACGCTCTCAATCTCCGAGGGATCAAGGCCTTGTACGGGCTGATGGATGCGCCACAGGTTACGACCCACCAGGGCAACGTACGCCGAACGGATTCCGGCTTTCTTCAAAAGCTGTGAGGGAAGCTGGTAGCCGATGCTCAACTCACGCAATTTAGCGTAGCTGGCGTCATATATCCAGTTTTCGTGCAGACGGAACAGCGACTTGTAGTAGTCGATTGATTCTACATACTGCTGGTTTACAGTACCATCGGCCAATACACCGTCGGCGCGCATACCGCCACCATCGGCCACGGCATCACGCTTGGGGTTGCCTTTGTCGTTGTTGCCCACGGTAGCTTCACCCAGGCCTGAGTAGGCATTGAACATCTGCGACACCGAGTACACTTTACCACCTTTTTGGAAGTCGATGCTGAAATTCAACGTAATACCTTTGTAGGTCATTGTGTTGATAATACCACCTGACCAGTCGGGGAGGTAAGATCCCAGTTTGACGTTGTTGTCGAAAAGGAAAGCACCATTGGCACCCACAATGCGGTTGCCGTTTTCATCGCGACGAAACGCACGGCCAATCAGAGTACCGAACGGCTCACCAACCCGGGCGTTGACGGAAGGTCCAAATGCAGTACTTGAGCCTGATCCACCGTAAACTCCAAAGGTTGGAAGCACATAGTTGTCCAGACCATCAGCCAGCTCAACTACCTCAGTACGGGCTCTGGCCAGGTTCAGGTTTATATTCCAGTCGAAGTCATTGGTCTTCACGGGGATAAACAAAGCTGCCAATTCCACACCCCGGTTGGTGATTTCGCCGGCGTTTACCATAGCCTGTGAGTAGCCGCTTGTAGAGGAGACGCTCAGCGGAAGAATCTGGTTGGTGTTTCTGCGCTGATAGACAGTGAAATCCAGTCCAATACGATTGTCCAGGAATTTAACCTCTGCACCCAGGTCATAAGAAGTAGACAGGGTAGGTAGCAGATTGGCGTTGGGCAAACGGGAGGGCAGGCTTTGAGTGGGTAGTGAACCATACGGGTTGCCCACCGAGTAGGTGTTGAAAATCTGGTAAGGACCCGTGTCACTTCCCACTTTGGCCCAGCCGGCTTTCAGCTTACCAAACGACAGGATGTTCTGCCCTTGGAGGAATTCGCTGAACACAAAGCTACCCGATACTGATGGGTACAGATAAGAGTTGTTTGCTACGGGCAGCGAAGACGACCAGTCATTACGGAGTGAGCCGTCTACGTAGATAAAGCCTTTATAGCCAAGTGATACCGTACCATACACGCTGCGTACTTCTTTTTCGGAAGAATAGTTGCTTGTGTTTGGACGATCTTTTGATGCCGCAATATTGTAGAAATTAGGGATGCTCAGTCCGCCGTTGGTGCTCTCGTTTACGTTTTCGAATGTATTACGACGAATGTTGGCACCTAGGTTGGCATCAAAGTTTAATTCTCCGAATGTTTTGTTATAGGTACCCAGAAACTCGTAGTTGCGCTCACGGCTTCTGCTGAAGCCCGTTCCAAAAGCATCCACGTTCAGGGTTCCCGAAGCTACCCGGAAATCATAACGGTTGGTGGCTACGTTGTCGCGTACCCAACCTTGTACGCTGATACCGGGGGCAATTTTGTACGCCAGGCTTATATCACCATATACACGGTCCTGATTGCTGTGGAATAGGTTTTCGTATACGTCCGTAAAGGGGTTGTCCCAATACAGTGGCTTTACATTTTCGGGTCCATTGATATTCCAGGAGTTGAACGACCCGTCGGGGTTTTTGTAATCGCGCAGGATGTCCATGTCTATCTGCCGCTGGAACCACTGGTTGAAGCTACCCGTCAGACCTTGTCCGTAGCCTTCCAGCGGACGGCCCGTCTGATTTTCGCTCAGTACGTTGATGTTGGTAGAGAACGTAAGCTTCTTGGACAAATCGTAGCTACCACCCAGGTTTACGTAGTTACGTACCTGCTTGGTGTTGGGGATGATCAGGTTGCGCGAAATATTGGTAACCGCCGCCCGGAAGCTAGCCTTATCACTACCCCCGCTGATCGATACGTTGTTGTTGTAGGCAGCACCTGTATCGAAGAAGTTTTTGACGTTGTCAGGATTGGGGCTGAAAGGAGCCTGCTGGCCAAAAGCCGGGTTGGAAGGGAACCAGCTATAATAAGGACGATACAGCGTACCATCCAACTTAGGGCCCCAACTCTCGTCGGCTGAGTAGTCAATCAGGTTTTGGCCCTGATACGCCTGCCAGGCAGCAGGGTGAATGGCCGGGTTGAACTCAAAAGGAATAAAATCCTGTGAGTAGCCACCGCCGTACTGATTTTGGTAGTTAGGCAGGTTTGATACCCGGTCAAGGGTTACCGCTGAGTTGATATCAACCTGTACTTTGCCTTTCACTGCTTTTTTGGAGGTAATTACGATTACTCCCTCAGCGGCACGCTGACCATAGATAGCCGTAGCTGATGCTCCTTTTAGTACCGTGATGGTCTCGACGTTGTCCATGTTGATGGCGTTGATGTCATCAATAGGGGTGCCATCTACGATATACAAAGGGTTGGCATAAATTGACAGGCCGGTCACCCCCCGGATACGGATGTTGGGGCTACGGAAAGAAGAAGAAGGAGCGCCCTGAATCTGCACACCGGCAATTTTGCCGGCTAGCGAGTTAGCCAGGTTGGCTTCCTTGGAAAAGGTAAGCTTGTCGGCACCCACCTGCTGAAGGGCGTGACCTACGGCCTTACTTTCGCGGGTAACCCCGAGACCGGTAACTATTACTTCCGAAAGCTGATTGATGTCAGACTGGAGGGAAACATTGATGGTTGACTGGTTGCCAACGTTGATTTCCTGAGTAGAAAATCCAATGAAGCTAAATACCAGTGTTGAAGTTGATGAAGCAGAAATTTGATACTCTCCCTCGCCATTGGTTGAGGTACCGCGGGTAGTACCTTTTACGGAAATGTTAACACCCGGAAGTACCGAGCCGTCTTCTGCTGTGACCTTCCCGGTTATGGTTCGATCTTGCGCAAAAGTCTGTGTGCCAAGCAAGAATATTCCTGCCAGGACTAGTCCTAGAAACTTTCTCATACATATTAGTTTAGGTTGTAAAAAACTTAATGGCGCAAGGTAAATAAATATCAATATTATAACAATCTATTTATTTAGATATATTCAGAATAAAATTTGGTGTAAACTGATAATCAAAGAAGAAAATAAAATAAGTAAACGTATTGTTTTCTTATAGTGACATATGTTATATGGTATTGAGCTAAATAAAAAAAGCGTCCCAATCTGCGGGACGCTAAAATAATACAATAAAAAAGGTGATTATTTAATCAATCCATTGACAAAGCACATAAAAAATTATCTATCTGACATCCCAGAAAATCTTGGATTGAACGGTATCTCCCCCGATGTCATCTGCCGCCTGACGTAGATTTACTCCGTTGAGGGTTGCTTCGTTGACGGGGTATACCAAACGATTGGGGATGTCATCCTCTGTAAGTCCGGGTGGTACCTTAAAGCCCTCAAAATCGAGCAAACGCCAGGTAGTCCAGCCTTCGAGGCCGTTGTTGTACAGGGACAGCCACTTCTGCAGACCGATTTTTTGCCGCCAGTCGCCATCGGCGGTATCCCAGTTTACCTCTTCCTGCGCGATGTACGCATCGGCTTCGGCATCGGTGCCTCCCCATTCTTTGATCGAAGCCCGGATGCCCATGTGGTAAAACTCTTCGGCGGTGCCTCCCACAGTATAGCCTCGCTGAGCGGCCTCGGCTTTCAGGAACAAAACCTCAGAGTATTTGAGGGCAATGCCTGGGGTATTGGCAGTATAGAGGCGTTCGCCGGCATGAGAAAAACCGCTGAATGCATTGGCAGTACCGTATATACCTCCCCTGAATATTCCGTCGCCGAGGTTTTCCTGAAAAAAGTCGTCTCGACGGGGGTCGTCCAGGTCGTTCATAACCTCTACAATAGTATTGGCTGCCACAAAGTCGGAGCGCCCGCTCAGCACCAGATCTTCGTAGGCGGGATAGGTGTAGGGCGCGTTCATAGTATACTCAACCGAATAATTTTCAGAAATATCATCAAATACCCCCGACTGAATCGCCGATTCGGCCATTTGTTGCGATTTGGCAGGGTCCACATCTGCCAGACGCATAGCAAGCCGGAGCTTAAGGGAGTTGGCAGTTTTCAACCACATCCTTGTATTTCCCTGATTCACCAAATCGCTGGTGGGGTCAAAACTCGGCGCGCCAGGGTCCAGATTGGCAATGGCCTGGTTGAGGCTCTCAATCTCGCTGTAATAAATGGTTTCGGCATCGTCATACTTGGGGTTCGGATTGGAGAAATCCAGGGCCTCGGAATAAGGAACATTGCCAAAGAGATCTACCAGTACGGTATAGATATGGGCCTCGGTAATTTCGATAATAGCCAGTTTGTTTTGCTGAATAGGGGCCGTCTGAGAGTTAGTTTCCTGGGCACTTATCAGCTGTTTTGCCTCGTCGAGGTCTCTCAGGGCATCGCGGTACAGGCGCGAGTACCAGTTATCGGGGATGTTCCGTTGCACCTGCTGGTACTGGCTCTCCTCGGGGTAAGTGGTCTGCGCCCAGTACTGGGCGTACAACCTGAACACATTCGTGTTGACACTCGCCGAATTCAGGATATGATGAAATCGTTCGGTAGCATTGTTGAACAGTGATTCACCGGTTACGGTTGCCGGGTTCTTTTTGTCGGTGTTCAGATCTTCAAAGTTATCCGTACAGCCAAGAACCATGCCTATGATGAATAAACAGATTATTTTTTTCATAATATGTATCTTTTTTAAATCAGAAACCAAGTTGCACTCTGAATCCAACACTTCTTACCGTTGGGTACGAACCAGACAGGTACCCCTGGGCATTACCGGCCCCTAAGCCAGACTCGGGATCGGCAAAGGGCACATTTTTGTGAATGATCCAGAGGTTGCGTCCTACCACCGAAATGGTAATGTTCTGGGCGAACTTATTGATAAGGTTGCTGGGGAGCCGATACGAGAGCGACGCCTCGCGGAGCTTTACAAATGAGGCATCGT
>CATMVR010000399.1 GCA_950075905.1 uncultured Persicitalea sp.
GTCCTGCAACGATGCCGTATACAGTTTTAGCTTGTTTACGTTGTCGGTACTCTTGCTGGATTTGCCCTCATTGTAGTTGTTGCGGGTAAATATAATGGTACTTCCGTCGGCCGAAAACGTCGCCGGTCCTTCGTGGTACTTGGTGTTAAGGTCTTTGCTAAACTCCTGCGTTTCGGCAGCCTTGGTGCGGCTTTCTCCCATACCCAGGCCCGACGAGAATCCATACGGCGACGCAAAAGTAGCCGCAGTACGGGAATCGTTGGCCGTTGGACGGGTGTACATATCGCGGCCCAGGGACCGACGCCGGTTACCCGACGGCCCGGCAGAACGGGCCTTCACTGGCTCGACGCTGTTGTCTGCCGCCACAACCCCCACCGCCTGAATATCTGCGCGCTCGGGTACATAAAAAAGGTCCAGGAAGCCTTTCTCGGGCGACGACGTAGCCTGGCTTGATCCTTTGCCCGAAATGTAGACCAGCCCGTCGCGGAAAAAAGACGGGCTGAATTCGGCCTGGCTGGTATTGATATCCAGGTTTTCGACCCGGTAGGTTACTTTTGTTTTTTCAGAACTCCCAATCACCGGGCTCATACGCTGGTAGGTCGGGGTGATTGACGATTTTACGGCTTCGTAGCGCGCAAACATGGTCTGTGCTTCCTGAAACTTGCCATTCTGAGCCAGCGTTTGGGCGTAGTACAGGTATAGCTGCTGCTTGTTGCCCGTTGGTTCGCCCAGGTCCAGAAACTGCTGAAATATTTCTTCCGCTTTGGTGTAGTCGCCTACCTCTTTGTAAGCATACCCCAGGTTGTACAGTACATCCCGCTGCGATGCCACAGAAAGCGACTTGTCATTGAGCAAATCCTTGTAGGCCTGTATGGCCTGTGCGTAAGACTGGGTATTGAGCAACCGGTCTGCCTGCTGTTGATCGACCTGCTGGGCATATCCCTCCACTCCACCGAGCAGTAGTAGACATAATAATAATTTTACGGGATAGCGCGGGAGATAATCAACCAGCTCCATAATCAAAGTTTATTTAATGTGTGATAGCAGCAAAGCCGGGATCAGGACTACCCATTTTCACAGCTATCCGCAGTAGACAAAGGTACCTAATCCCTATCCGCACAGCCGCTCCAATGTTCCCTGCCTGTTGTATAAAACGTATTTTAATGGGTTGCAAGTGTCTTCCGGGTGGATAGTATGCCCTCCCGCTCCAAACCCGGTTGCCTACCTGTTACTCTACGGATTGATCCCACCTGCCGAAGCCTGAGTTTCAAATGCAAGCAGGAATTTGTTTCTTGCAACCAATGACAGCACTCAGCGCCTGCCTCATGCAACCTATTACTTGCTGAGCGCGATTTCTGCGATCGTTTGTAGGCTGTTTCTCTATTTCGCAACAAAATAAAGCACAAATCATGCCACCCTTTTTTTTGAAAAATCATGCTCCAACAACAAATTAAAAACAAAACTGTATTCATTACCGGCGGTAGCAGAGGCATCGGCCTGGCTATCGGCATCCGTCTGGCCCGCGAGGGAGCCAACGTGGTCATTGCTGCCAAAACCTCAGAGCCGCATCCCCGGCTTCCGGGTACTATTTATACCGCTGCGGCCGCCATAGAGGCCGCTGGGGGCAAAGCCTTGCCCCTCAAAGTGGATATCCGGGAAGAAGAACAGGTGCAGGCTGCCGTGGAAGAAACCGCGCGGATTTTTGGCGGAATCGACATACTGATCAACAATGCCAGCGCCATCAGCCTGACCTCTACCCTGTATACTGACATGAAACGCTACGATTTGATGCACCATATCAACACACGTGGCACGTTTTTGGCTAGCAAGCTCTGCGTCCCTTTTCTTCGCAAATCAGGCAACCCCCACGTACTCAACCTGTCGCCTCCTCTGAATATGGAAAGCCGGTGGTTTGCTCCGCATGTAGCCTACACTATGGCCAAGTTCGGTATGAGCATGTGCGTACTCGGTATGGCGGAGGAATTCAGAAAAGAGGGCATTGCTTTCAACGCGCTTTGGCCCCGCACGGCCATCGCCACTGCCGCCGTGCAGAATCTATTGGGAGGAGAGGAGGCCATCCGGCGTTGCCGTACGGCCGATATCATGGCCGATGCGGCCTACTCCATTCTGAAAAGAAACAGCCGGGAGTGTACGGGCAATTTCTTTGTGGACGAAGAGGTCCTTCGCAGCGAGGGAATGACCGATTTTTCTCAGTACCGGGGCGACGCCAGCCTCACCGACGAGGAGCTGCTGCCTGACTTCTTTCTATAATAGAAACGGGGGCAGCCTTTGCCCCCCGTCCCGTAAGCTTTACTCCCAGCGCCAGTCCTGCCCCAGTACCAGCTCCTGTTTCAGGCCCTGCGACGTCAGGAAGTCGCGGGTTTGGTTACTATTCAGTTTCTTGGCGGGTATCTTTTTGGCATTGGCCAGTGCGTATAGGTACATCGAGCCGATCCGCACTGTGTTTTCCAGCTGCTGCTTGTCTACCAGGTCAAAGCGGTCGCAGTCGGCGTGGTAGCACTGCAATACCGACGGCGACAGACTACCCGACAGACCGGCCACCGGAACGCCTTCGAGCATAAAAGGCTGGTGATCGCTGTGCAGGCCGGCCCGATTGGTGTAGCGGTTTTCGAAAAAAGGATCTACCTTCTTGATATCACTTCCTATCTTTTGGAAAAAACCCTCCATATCCTCCCGGCCAAAGCCATTGGCTCCCTGAGGGTCGTTGGTCATATCCAGGTTCATCATGTAGCTTACTTTCTTGATATCACCAGATTTCACCAGCTCCTTTACCATGTGCTTGGAACCCAGAAGGCCCTGCTCTTCGCCCATGAACATCACAAACTGAATGGTACGCTCCGGTTTTATTTTCAGGGCTTTGAACGTCCTGGCCATGTCGAGCACGCTGAACGACCCGATACCGTTGTCGATGGCGCCCGTGGCCAGATCCCAGGAGTCGAGGTGACCGCCCACAATCACGCGCTCGTCGCTTTTACCGCGCAGGGTAGCTACCACGTTGCGGGCCTTGATGGGCCGGGAAAAATTACGCATATTGATGTGCGCTTCCAGGGGGCCTTCGTCGGCCAGCCAGCTGCGGAGTTCCTGCCCGCTCTCGTTGGATATACACACCGCCGGAATCTTGATGAGATCACCGGTAACGGAGGCCGTGCCGGTGAGCAGAATGCGCCCCGGTGCCTGATTGACCATGATGATACCGCCAGCGCCGTATTTGATAGCCAGGGCAGTTTTTTCAGATCGGTGCAGGTTTTTCTTGCCCGGTGCGCCCATCAGGCCAATGTTGGCCAGGGCCACCTTTCCTTTAATTTTATCTTTGACGCCTTCAAAATCCTCTTCCAGGCCGTTGCCCACGTCCACGATTTCGGCATTGAGCCGGGCCGAAACGGGCGAGTGCGCCAGAGACACCACGGGCACCTCCCGAAAATTGTCGCTGCTTTTGGGCACTATGCTGAGTGTCACCGTGTCGCGGCTCCACGATACCACCTCGAAGGGCTGGTACTTTACATCGCTGAATCCATAGCTTTTCAGCAGATTGAACGCGTACTCCTCGGCTTTGCTGCCCTGAGTGCTTCCGGTGAGCCGGTGGCCAATCTGCTGGGTAGCCGTGCGCAGGGTTTCGTACACCCGGCTGTTTTGCTTGACTTCGGCGTGAATCTTCCCAAATGCTTTTTCCCAATCTTCCTGATCGGCGCGAAAACCGGGAGCCACCACCAGAATACCGCCCGCCAGGGCTACAAGTAAAATTTTCTTCATTGGATACGTTAAAATGCAGACATCATTGAACTCAGACCCATGCTTCCACTACCGGCCTGGGGTATAATTATATATGTTGATTTACGAAGACTTTCAGAAAAACGTATAAACTTACCCAAAATAAGCGAAAGACGGAACGGAATTTAATATGGAGATCGCTGTAAATCAATCTCCTGTACAGGTAAGAAACAGATTATATTTTCCCGCGCGCGGATGGTCATCGATTCATGATCAGGATTTCGGGAAACTAAATTAGGCAAGAATTTCATTTATTGAGTAATCTTGACGGTTAATTCTTTGTAAACAACCCAAAACAATCCTGATGTCACACTTCGATTTGCACCATACCGCACCCCGGGCTTCCAGACAACCTACCTACCTTACCACCCACGACGATACCCGAACTGACAACTACTACTGGCTGCGCGAGCGGGAAAATGAAACGGTGCTGACGCACCTGCGGGCCGAAAACGCCTACACGGATGCCGTATTGGCTCCATTGAAAGATTTCAGGGAAGAGCTTTTTGGAGAAATGAAGGCGCGCATTAAAGAAAAGGACGAGTCGGTGCCCGTGCGCGACGGTGCTTACTGGTACTACTCCCGCTACGAGGAAGGATCTGAGTACCCACTTTACTGCCGCAAGCACCTTTCGCTGGAAGCGGATGAGCAAATCATGCTGGACCTGAACGAACGCGCCAGCGGGCACTCCTACTACCAGGCCACGTTTCCCGAAGTAAGCGACGACGATACCATTGCCGCCATGGGTGAGGATACCCTCAGCCGCCGCCTGTACACGCTGCGCTTTCGCAACCTGACCACCGGCGACTGGTACCCCGATGTTATTCCGAATACCGAAGGGGGCAACTACGCGTGGGCGGCCGATAATCAGACGATCTTTTATATTCGCAAAGATGTGGACACCCTGCTGGGCTACCAGGTATGGCGGCACACCCTGGGCACCGACGTGCGCGACGACGTACTGCTGTACGAAGAAGCCGACGACCAGTACTACCTGGGCCTGTACCGGATGAAATCGAAGAAATACGTGGCCCTGGTGGCCGACCACAACGGCGTGGCGACCGAATACCGCCTGCTCAATGCCCACGAGCCGCAGAGTGAGCTGCGGGTGGTGATTCCGAGGCGGCGGGGCCACGAGTATAGCCTGGAACATTACCGGGACTCATTTTACCTCCTGACTAACCAGAACGGCGCGGAAAATTTTAAACTGGTGCAGGTACCCGAAGACCACGTGCAGGACGAAACCCGCTGGCGGGAAATTATTCCGCACCGAACCGACGTCTACCTCGAAGGCATTGTGGTGTTTAGTAACTACCTGGTGGTGCAGGAGCGGCGCGAAGGCCTGCTGCGCATCCGGATCATGCCGCAGAGCGCGGGCGAAGAGCACTACCTCGATTTCGGCGAGGCTGCCTATACCGCCTACGTGAGCGGCAACCCGGAGTTTGACACCACTACGCTGCGCTACGGCTACCCCTCGCTCACTACGCCCAACTCCACCTACGACTATGACATGGCTACCCGGGCCAGAACCCTCCTGAAAGAGCAGGAGGTAGTGGGTGATTTTGACAAAAATAACTACCGTACCGAGCGAATGTACGCCACGGCCCGCGATGGCGCGCAGGCACCCATTTCGCTGGTA
>CATMVR010000400.1 GCA_950075905.1 uncultured Persicitalea sp.
GGAATGGTATAGTAGTGCTGAAGCGTACCCCAGCCCGGCTCAGCCAATAGCTTTTTGTTGGTGTATTCGGCCACTTTTTGCGCCGCCCGCATTGCTACCAGGCTATCACCTTCCAGGGTAGCCGTGGCGGCCATGAAATGGTAGTTGTGCGGAAAATAAGCCAGGGGAAAGGCACCCTGGGCAAAGCAGGTGGTCAAATAGGCGCTGTCTACCAATACCGCCTGTTGGTTGACCACGGTACCCTCCCGGTAGTGGCCCGTCCGGATGTAGATGTGCGAAGGCATATGTAGCAAATGGCTGGCTCCGGGGGCGAATTTGCCCAATACAGCGGCACTATTCAGCCCTCTTTCGGGAGTTTTGGAGGCTTCCACGGCATGGATATAAAAGTGATGCGGGGCAATATGGTCAGGGTCGTGCTTTATCAGCGTTTCGAGCGTGGACACGATTTCGGGAGTCCAGGGGCGGGGGGTACCATCTTTTTCCCAAAGGTCCCAGGGATGCATATCCATGATGGACTCCACATAGAGCGACCCGATAGTCACATCATCCGGAAAACGGCCGTATACTTCCTTCATAGCGTTGGAATAGGCTTCGTCAAAAGGCTTGCGGTCTTCGACCGGCTGGGATGTGTACCGCCTGGCCAGGGCACCGATCAGCGCTTTTTCTTTCTCCGTAGCCGTAGAAGCATACTTCTGAGCCCGCTTTATGGCAGCGTAGGCACGCTCATAGTTGTCGGGCTCCATGCCGGCATTGTAGTTGGGACCCAGCACGTAGGCAAAGCCCCAGTGGGCCATGGCGCAGGTAGAGTCTAGCCGGGAGGCTTCAAAAAACGACCGGGCCGCCTCGGCGTGGTTGAAACCAATCGCCAGCATCAGTCCCTGATCGAAATAGCGCTGCGCTTCCGGATTTTGGGTAGTAATGGCAAAGTGCAGATTGCCCAGGCTATCCAGCAGGGGCGCTTTATTCCCGGAGCTATACCAGGCCTGGTCAACGGGGGCCGTGCGGCAGATAATCTGGGAAATAGACTCACTTCCGGTAGATGCCTGCCTGGGCTTGCAGGTTAGTAGCAGCCCTATGCTCAGGAGAGTACAGGCTATGCCAGTTGTGAGTTTAGGATTCATGGGGTAAGCAGAGTTTTGATACTGATTTTAATTTGCTGATTGCTAATTAAAGTTACTTCCATTTCCTGCAAATTGAAAGTAATTGACCAGAATAGTAGCAAACGGTATTCCCATTGTCCGAAATTGATGGAAGGATGTCCGTTTATGAACATATTTAGTAATTTAATTTATTTAAATTATTGATAATCAATGTTTAATAAATTTGGCATGGCTTTTTACGTACTTATAGAAAAAGGTGCAATGTGCTCCTAAAAAACACGATTACCTCCAAAAGTAGTACTACGGATTAAACCATACGCTGATCATGAAAATCGTCACAACACTCCTTCTGCTTTTCGCCGGTTTTACGGCGATGGCCCAACGCTCTTCGTACCAACAGAACATCAACGATGATGGCAAAAAACTTGTGATCCGAATAGATCAGCATAAAAACGGTAAAGAGTTTCATTACTCCAATACCTTTGATGTGCGGGAAATGAGTGACGAGGACAAATCGGCCCTGGTACGTAGGGTGCTTGACTCGGTAAAGTTTGAAGAAAAAGCATCCGCAAAGCGAACAGAATCTGCCTGGGTGGAAGCATCCGCGCCGAAGGCAGAAGTTGCCACTACGGCCCCCGCTGCTGCCTTTACCAAAGCCATCGAGGAAGATACCGAGGCGGGGCGCGTCAAGGTAAGCTACCTGTACACACGGGATGGCGCAGAGCATAGCTACGAGAGAACTTTTGATAAAACCCAGAGAACAAAAGAAGAAATACAGCAACTGATCGAAGAAACAGAAGAGTGTCTTGGATTTACGGTGAAGAATAGCTAATCCTAAGCCCAATCCTCCGAACGCATCATGATTAGAAACTATCTCAAAATTGCCCTGCGAAATTTTTCCAGGTACAAGGTATACTCGGCGATCAACCTGGGAGGTTTGACCCTGGCTATTACCTGCTGCCTGTTGTTAGGCACGTACGTGCGCCATGAGTGGAGCTTCGATGGTTTTCACCGCAAGGCCGACCGCCTGTACCGTACCTGGGTGCAGGAAAAAGACAACGGGCACGTAATCACCAACACGGTAACTCCCTTTGTGCTTGGTCCGACGTTGAAAGAAACCTACCCCGACATCGAGGCCATGTGCCGGGTTACGTTCAGTCCGCAGAGTATCAAAAAAGGCAATGATCTGCTCAGCGAACGGGTACACTGGGTGGATAAAGATTTCTTTCGGATGTTTGATTTTCTCCTGGTTAGTTCGGTAGGTGGAGATCCCCTGCAAAGCCCTAATTCGGTAGTGCTGACAGAAACTACGGCCCGCAAGTACTTCGGCGATGAAAACCCGATTGGCAAACCTTTCATGATGCAGGTGGAGGAAGAAATGAAGCCCTTCACTGTCACGGCCGTAGTACAGGACCCGCCCACGCACAGTAGCATACGGTTTGACATCGTAGCGCCCATCGAGAATCTGCTTTCCCGTCTGTCTGACCGGGCTTTAAGAAGCTGGTACAATGTAAACCCCGAAACCTACGTACTGCTACGCGAGAGTACCACGGCGGAGCAACTTAGCGCGCAGATCCCGACGATGCTGAAAACGGTCCTGGGCGAAGACTACCACGATGGCAACTACGCCGTGAACTTGCAAGCCATCGAAGATATTCACCTCAACAACGAACTCCCCGCCGGTATCGAAGCCCTCGGCAACCCGGCTTACGCCTACATTCTTTTTGGTGTAGCGTTGTTTATTCTGCTCATTGCCTGCATCAATTTCATGACGCTGTCGCTGGGGCGCTCCGTAAGCCGGGCGCAGGAAGTAGGGGTACGCAAGGCCATGGGGGCTTTGCGGGGGCAGCTGATGGGGCAGTTCTGGAGCGAAGCCCTGCTCATGACTTTTTTTGCGGTAGTACTGGGCGTATTGGCGGCTTTCATACTTATGCCCTCGTTCAGCCAGCTGGCCAATCAGGAGCTGTCATTTGGTTTTGACCTGGTTACGGTGATGGGACTACTGTCGCTGGTAGCAATCATCGGTCTGGTGGCGGGTAGCTATCCCGCCCTGGTGCTTTCGGGCTTTCGGCCGGTGGAGGTACTCAAAGGGAAAGTCAGTATCAAGGGCGACGCCAGCTGGTTTCGGCGGTCGCTGGTGGTGGTCCAATTTAGCCTTTCGATCTTTCTTATTGCCGGTACTATTGTACTCAACCAACAGCTCAATTTTCTGCAAAATACATCCCTGGGTTTCCAGCACGATCAGGTAGTCGTCATTCCGGTAGAAGTGGGCGGGCCGGAGGCGAAGCAAATTGTGGAGCGCTACCGCAATGCCCTCGCTTCCCAAAAGGAGGTGCAAAGCTATACTTCCTCGGCTTTTCCGTTTGCAGAAAATGGCAGCAGCTGGGGTAAACTGGGCTTTACCGATATCAAACGGGTATACCGCGAGTTTCAGTTCAATGCCGTGGACGCCAACTTTATTCCAGCCTATGGCATCAAACTCACCGAGGGTCGAAATTTTGATCCTGCCAATACTGCCGATAAGCTTGGAGGCATCATCGTGAACCAGGCTTTCGTAAAGTACTTCGGCCTCAAAGACCCGCTGAACGAACGCCTGCCCGGCCGCTTCCACGACCACCGGATCATTGGCGTTACCGAGGATTTTCATTATTCATCGCTGCATTCCAAAGTACTTCCTCTGGCCATGGTCATGCAGCTGGACTCCCTGATGCGGTACTCCGAAAATATTGGTTTTCCCACCTCGCCTGCCCCGGATATTAGCGTCAAACTAGCGCCCGGTTTGGTTTCGGAGCAAGTAGCGCAGCTCGAAACTACCTGGAAATCGGTGGTACCAGATGAGCCGTTCAGCTTTTCCTTTCTGGATGATAATTTGCAGCGGCAATACGAAGCCGAGCAGCGGCTCAGTGGCATCATAACGGTAGCTTCCCTGGTTTCTATTTTTATCGCCTGCATGGGGCTGTTTGGCCTGGCGCTGCTGTCGGTAGCCCGCCGGACCAAGGAGATCGGTATTCGCAAAGTGTTGGGGGCCTCGGTGGCTAGTATTACCACCCTGCTCTCGCGTGATTTCCTGATTTTGGTTTTGATCGCGATTGTCATCGCTACTCCCCTGGCGTGGTACGCGCTGGACAGCTGGTTGCAGGATTTTGCCTACCGGATCACCATCCACTGGTGGGTATTTGCGCTGGCGGGTGTCGTTGCGGTGCTGGTGGCTTTTGCTACGGTGGGGTATCAGACGATCCGCGCCGCGCTGATGAATCCGGTGCGGAGTCTGCGGAGCGAGTAGCGCAACGCTGACAGCGTTTTGAACGCTGTCAGCGTTATTTTAAAAAGTTTTAAACTACTCCACTTCTGAGGAAGCTAAACAAAAGTAAGAAAACAATGGAGAGAAGGCAGCTACACAAAGATTTTTGCCAAATCAATCTCAATATTCATCACGGAGTCTTTCAACACATCTTCCTGCTGAAAAAAGGCATACTGCTCAGGGGAGGAGTAGACCGCCACGCCCTTCATAGCCGGAAATACAATCCAGCAGGATTTTACTCCGAAGGCAAAATACTGAATTGCCTTTTCAACCATCTCCTCATTGGATTGGGAGGGCGACTGAATTTCGATGGTCAGCAAGGGAGGTTCTGCCTGCCTGGCAGATTCATTAATAAAGTTTAGCTTTCGCCAGGGATAAACGACAATGTCCGGTGTACTGTAGTGGGGCTCGGTTGCCAGGTCAACTTCACAGGCAATGCGATATATTTTATCTAACCCAATCATGAGTTCCACACTTAGGTTTGCCTGTATGGAACCATGAGTAAGGTTGGGCAAGGGTTTATTCCTTTCGATTTCGTAGGAAGTGAGTTCTCTTTCCGCCACGATAGCTATACGAATGTTTTTTACCAAAAATAAGCAAAATCTGATGCAGACCAGAAAGATTTTAAAAAACTTATCAGGTCTATTTTTCTTACTAAAACCGATACGTCAGAATAAAATTCACATGGGTCATATTGACCTTATTGAACACAAAACGATCGTTCTGGTACGTTTCCCCTATTTTATTTTTCCGCACCAGTAGCACGGCCCCATCCAGCCCTTTGAGGTGTCCGGCAAACCGGTAATTCATCCCCAGATTCACCTGCGAGTAGGCCGGTTGTCCGTACTTGTTCAGGGCAAAGTTTCTTACGTCCGGTAGCTGAAATATCCCCCCGCTCGCTTCCAGTTTCAGGTTTTTAGTAGGTTTATAAAACGTATTCAACGTAACAGCCGTCACATCCCCGGCCCCCTCGTTTCGCTCGCGGGACATAAACGTATAAAACGGCTCGCGGCCCCACTCGCGGGG
>CATMVR010000401.1 GCA_950075905.1 uncultured Persicitalea sp.
CTTGATGGCGTTCTCGATCAGGTTGTCGAACACCTGCACCAGCTCGTCGTGCTCGCCCCGCACCCACAGCGGCGCCTCGGCCGCGTCCGGGCCGTCGGCGACCAGCGCGTCCAGCGCGTGCAGCGAGGCCGTGGAGGCGAGCAGCAGCGGGTAGCCGTGGCTCGGGCCCTGCTCAACAAACCCGCCGTAGTGCTGGCCGACGAACCCAGCGGGAACCTCGACTCCCGCAACGCGGAGGATTTGCACCGGCTATTTTTCAAGCTCCGTGATGAATTGGGACAGACGTTTGTCATTGTGACCCACAACGAGCACCTGGCCGAAATGGCCGACCGTCGCCTGACCATGCAGGATGGACTGATGGTGGGGTAGGGGGTTTATAGCCCCGGCAAATGCATGTTTAATTTCAAAAAAAGGATACGGCCAGGCGCAGTATCCTTTTTTGTGTACCTGCCTATATACGAATAGTACTTTGCCCGCTTCATGTAGTACTATTGGCAAGATTCCCGCCCCGACCAAAGCTGGCGGTAATGCTGTCATCTCATTTTCCTAAGTCCTATGAAACCCATCGTACAAATATCCCTGGATTTAACCAATATCGACGAGGCCCTCGAAACCGCCGCTATGGCCCTGCGGGCCGGAGTAGACTGGCTCGAAGCGGGCACGCCGCTGATTTTGGCCGAAGGGCTGCATGGCGTCAGGGCTTTGCGGGAGGCCTTCCCCGATGTACCCATTGTGGCCGACCTGAAAACCATGGATGGTGGATACCTGGAAGCCGAAATGATGGCAAAAGCCGGCGCCACGCATGTGGTGGTGATGGCCCGAGCCCATGCCGAAACAATAAAGGTAGTGGTACAGGCCGGAAAGGACTACGGTATAAAAGTCATGGGCGATAACCTGGGCTGTCTGGATATGGTGGCAGGTGCCGTCTTGCTGGAAGAACTAGGCTGCGACTACGTGATTCATCACATTGGCTACGACGAACGCCGGGGCATTGCCGCACGGGGACACCGGATGCCCAGTCCGCTGGATCAGCTCCGGGAGGTGGTGCAAGCCGTAAAAGTACCCGTGCAGGCCGTGGGCGGTCTTACCCTCGAACAGGCCATTCGCTGCCCCGAATATGGTGCTCCACTCGTAGTACTTGGGGCACCTCTCACCATTGATGCCGACTCCTTCAAAACCGCCGCTGGCGATCTGGAAAGTTCGCTCCGGTTGATTTGCGAGAAAATCCATGCGTATAATGTAAATTAATTCTGCTTGACTACATAAAAGCCTCGATATTATTAAGTTTTTTAACCCTAAATCCGACCCATGAAATCTGCCGCTGTTGTCAACTATGCTCCCGAACCGGGTAGCGTGGAAATCCGTGAAGTCGATACCCCCACTATCGGGGAAGACGAAGTACTGCTGGAAGTAGCCAATGTGGGCGTCTGTGGGAGCGACCTGCACCAATGGACCGCCGACCACAGCTGGGCCGTCAACTACCCCGTGGTGCTGGGTCATGAGTTTGGTGGGCACATCGCCGAGCTGGGAAGCCGCGTACTAGGCTGGCGCGAAGGCGATCGGGTAGTGAGCGAAACGGCGGCTGTCATTGACCCCAACAGCCCGTTGTGTCGGCAGGGCTTTTACAACCTGGACCCCACGCGCAAGGGCTTTGGTTACGGTGTCAACGGGGCCATGACCCGCTACGTGAAGGTACCCGCCCGCTGTCTGCACCGCGTGCCCGAGGCCCTGGCCTTTGAGCAGGCCTGCCTCACGGAACCTTGTTCGGTGGCCTACAATGCCGTGGTGATGAACTCCCGCATCCGTCCGGGCGACCGGGTGGTGGTGCTGGGACCGGGTACCATCGGTATATTGTGCGCCGCCGTAGCCAGTCTGTGCGGGGCTGAGGTAGCTATTGTAGGATTGGAAGGCGACCGCCACCGGCTGGAAATAGCCCGCTCGTACGGCTGTGAGCCCATCATTGGCGATGCCACCGAATGGGCCACCCGCGCCGACGGACTGGGTGCTGATTGCGTGATAGATGCCGCCGGGGCGAGTATGACTTTGCAAATCGCCCTGAAACTGGTCCGCCCCAACGGCCACATTACCAAGGTAGGCTGGGGACCACAACCGCTCAATTTTTCGCTGGATGCCCTGGTGCAGAAAAACGTGACTTTGCAGGGGAGTTTCAGTCATAACTGGCCCATCTGGGAAAAGGTACTGTCGTTGCTGGCTAGTGGGAAACTGGATGTGCAACCCATTATCGGCGGCGTGTGGCCGGTAACAGAGTGGCAGCAGGCGTTCGAGGAAATGCACAGCGGGCGGGTGGTCAAGAGTATTCTCAAACCCGCCTGACCATGCGATTACAGGGTAAGGTTATTCTGATTACCGGGAGCTGCACGGGTATCGGCCGGGCCATGGCGAGGCAATGCGTGGCCGAAGGTGCAAAGGTGATCATCAACGGATTGGAAGAAGAACTTGGCCGGGAGCTGGTCGATGAGTTGGGGCGGGAAAAGGCGGTTGCCCTGATCCGGGATATTACCGGGCCGGATACACCGGCGGCGTTGGTAGCTCTGGCCCTAGAAGCCTTCGGTAGGCTGGACGGGGTAATCAATAATGCCGCCCTGATTCTTTCGTCTGACATTACTTCTACTGATACAGCCCTGTTGCACCGGATGCTGGCCGTGAACACTATGGCTCCTTTGGCAATCATTCAGGCCGCGTTGCCTGAGCTTTCCAAAAATAAGGGATTCGTGCTCAATATTGGCTCCGTCAACGCCTGGTGCGGGGAGCCCGATCTGTTGGCGTACAGCATTTCCAAAGGGGCGCTGATGACCCTCACCCGCAACCTGGGCGACAGCCTGTTCCGGACCTACGGGGTACGGGTCAATCAGATCAATCCTGGCTGGGTACTGACCGAGAAAGAAATCCTGAACAAAAGAGAGCAAGGCATGAAGGAAAACTGGTACCAGGATTTACCCAATCTTTTTGCCCCGGCCGGTCGTCTGCTGGCTCCGCAGGAGATAGCCGCCGCCGCCGTGTACCTCCTTTCCGACGAGTGCGGCCCCGTAAGCGGGCAGGTGCTCGATCTGGATCAGTACCCGTTTATGGGCCGGAATCTGCCTAAGGATGTGCTTCGTTAGATTTATTCATGTCCACCAGATTAAAATTGGGTGTAATTCGTTCGTTCAAGCCCACCGGATTGAAATTGGGTGTAATTTATTTATTCATTCAAGCCCACCGGATTAAAATCCGGCGCTACCATATCGTTCAAGCCTACGGCTTTTTTTGGAAGTGTGTAGTTGATTTTTACCCACTACATTCACATATTCACTCAATCACTCAATCACTCAATCAAAATTGAAAAACCTCGCCGTATTCCCCAAAGCCTTCATGCAGGAACTCTGCAAAACGGGTACCATGTCGGTTTCCGAATGGATTGAACTGGCCGTACAACTGGACGTAGACGGGCTGGAATGGTATGCCGGTTTTCTGGAAATGAAGGACCGAAAGAATTGGAAGCGATTTCGGAAGCAAGTCGAGAGCCATGGTAAGGTGATACCGATGCTGTGCTGCTCGCCGGATTTTACGCATCCGGATGCCAATTTTCGGCTAAGAGAAATTGAAAAACAGATGGACTGGATTGAGATGACTCATCATTTGGGGGGTACCTACTGCCGGGTACTTTCGGGGCAACGCCGGCCGGAGCTATCCATGGAGGAAGGGGTAGACATGGCGGCTGAGTGCATCGAGGCCTGTTTGCCGCTCGCTCAGTTTCTGGGCGTTACGCTGATTCTGGAAAATCACTACAAAGATGACTTTTGGGAATACCCGGAGTTTGCCCAGAAAATGGATGTATTCTGCGAACTGGTAGACCGGATTCAGCACCCATTTTTTGGGGTAAACTACGACCCCAGCAATGCCTTTCTGGCCGGAGAAGACCCGCTGGAACTACTCTACCGCGTATCGGACCGCGTCGTAACCATGCACGCCAGCGACCGCTACCTGATCGAGGGTACTATTGAAGACCTACGGAAGGAAGAAGGCGGGGCCGTCGGCTACGCCAAACGTCTCCGCCACGGCGAAATCGGCAAGGGTTTGAATGACTACGGTGCCATTTTTACCGAATTGAAGCGGGTCGGGTTTGATGGTTGGATCAGCATCGAGGACGGAGTAGATGGCATGGAGCAGCTAGGGCGGAGTGTGGATTTCGTGCGAAAAAAAATGCGGGAGTACTGGCCGTGAGTGGTTTTTGGTGGATTGGTTTTTTGTTCTTTTAATTTTACCGCAAAGTCGCTAAGACGCGAAGATTTAATCAAATATTGTGTCTTTGCGTCAATAGCGTCTTTGCGGTTATAATTTTACACTATTTCTTACTGCTTAGTTTACTTTATTAATCATCGACCGGCTCCCATAGAAAAATCCCCGTTTGAGAGATGAATAATTTTTCAAATAACCTATAACCTATCCATCAATCAACTACTCCGCCGGATACTCGTGCGGCAGCTCCACATTCACCCGCTCGTGCCAGGGCAGGCCGTGCTGGTTCAGTAGCTCCATGAAGGGGTCGGGGTTTAGTTGCTCGCAATTCCACACGCCGGGTTTCATCCACTCCTCGTTGGTGAGCATCAGCATAGCGCCGATCATGGCGGGTACTCCCGTGGTATAGCTGACGGCCTGTCCGCGTACCTCGCGGTAGGTTTCGGCGTGGTCACAGTTGTTCCACACGTAGTAGGTTTTCTCTTCGCCGTCTTTAATTCCTTTGATCTGGCAGCCGATGGAGGTTTGACCGGAATAATTCTCGCCCAACGTGTCAGGAGCGGGTAGTACGGCTTTCAGGAATTCCAGGGGCACGATGTCCATTCCCTGAAACTTGATTGGCTTAATACTGGTCATACCCACGTTTTCCAGTACGTTCAGGTGGGTGATGTACGCTTGTCCGAAGGTCATCCAGAAGCGGGCGCGCTTCAACGTCGGGAAGTGCTTCACCAGCGATTCCAACTCCTCGTGGTAGAGCACATAGCTTTCCTTAGGGCCAATGCCGGGGTAGTCGATGGGTTTGTGAATGCTCATGGCCTCAATCTCCACCCACTCCCCGTTTTCCCAGTAGCGACCGGGCTGGGTGATTTCGCGGATATTTATTTCGGGGTTAAAATTTGTCGCAAACGCCTTGCCGTGGTCGCCGGCGTTGCAGTCGATAATATCCAGGTAGTGCATCTCGTCAAAGTAGTGCTTGTTGGCGTAGGCGGTGAATACCTGGGTCACACCGGGATCAAAGCCACAGCCCAGCAGGGCCATCAGTCCGGCTTCTTTGAACTTCTCCTGGTAGGCCCACTGCCAGCTGTACTCAAACTTGGCTACGTCTTTGGGCTCGTAGTTGGCCGTATCAAGGTAATGAATCCCTGTGGCCAGGCAGGCTTCCATCAGGGTTAGGTCCTAGATCG
>CATMVR010000402.1 GCA_950075905.1 uncultured Persicitalea sp.
CCTGAAAGCCATTTTGCATCAGTATGCCGATTTGTACCCCACCCTGGGTTTGCACCCCGCCAAAAATTCCTACGCCCGGGGCAAATTGTTCTGGCAATGTCTCAACGACGCCAATTGGCTCGTGAGCGTGGCCCAGGCCTACGACTGTGTGTACGACTGGTTGGGCAAAGCCGACCGGGACCGGATCGAAAAAGATTTGTTCATTCCCTTTGTGAATTTTCTGTCCATCGAAAGCCCCCAATTTTTCAACCGCATCCACAACCACGCCACCTGGGGCTGTGCGGGCGTGGGCATGATTGGGCTGGTGATGAACAACGAGGATTTTGTAAAGAGGGCGTTGTACGGTACGGCCGAGAAAACACCACTTAAAATTCAGCACGACAACGATGGTGGTTTGATCAGTCAGGAAAAAAGTGGTTTTCTCTCCCAGATCGATGGCCTTTTCTCGCCCGACGGCTTGTATTCCGAAGGGGCCTACTACCACCGCTATGGCGCGTATCCCTTTTTGATTTTTGCGGCCAGTCTGCACAACGCCCGCCCCGAATTGAAGATATTTGAATACCGGGACAGCCTCTTGCTCAAATCTGTCTATTCATTGTTGGATCGGACCACTTCGAAAGGAGAGTTCTTTCCCCTCAACGATGCCCAAAAGGGAATGTCTATCTATAACTCTTCCTTGATTTCGGCGGTTGATTTAGCCTATCATTATGGCAAAAAAGATCCGGGTTTACTCGCGATTGCGGCCCTGCAAGGAGAAGTGGTTTTGGATGAGTCGGGTATGGCAGTAGCCAAAAACCTCAAAAACAAAAAGCCGTTTACCTATCAATCGATTCTCTATAAGGATGGAGTTGATGGCCAAGGCGGCGCATTGGGGATTATCCGTACCCAAAATGATTTGAATGTGGTGTTCAAGGCAGGGACGCACGGTATGGGTCACGGACACTTTGACCAGCTTTCCTACTCGTATTATTTCAAAGGAAACGAGGTCGTGCAAGACTACGGCATGGCGCGTTTTGTGAATATCGAGCAAAAAGCCGGAGGGGTATATCTGCCCGAAAACTCAACCTTTGCCAAGCAAACGATCGGACACAATACCCTGACCATAAATAAGATAACCCAATACAAGGGGAATAGTGATGAAGCCGATAAGTATTCGCCGAGCCTGAATTTTCACGATTTTTCTAACCCCGAAATCCAGGCCATCAGTTCAAAGGATTCCAATGCTTACGCAGGAGTTGTCTTAAATCGAACCCTGATCCTGGTGGATTCAAGAGCGTTCAAAAACCCTTTCCTGATCGATGTATTGAAAGTGAATGCGAAGACTCAAAACACCCTCGACCTGCCGCTCTATTACATGGGTCAGGTGATAGCTACCGACTTCAAGATGAGCGTTCCGAATGAAATGGAAAAACTGGGAAATAAAAATGGCTATCAGCATATCTGGAAAGAAGCCGAAGGCCTCGCGAACGCGGGCAGTAGTAGTTTTTCGTGGTTGGGAAACGGTGCTTTTCATAGCTACCGATCCACAACCACTCCCAAAGACAGCATTATTTTGGGCCGGGTAGGAGCCAGCGACCCTAATTTTAATCTGAGAAGAGACCCTATGATGATTTTGCGGAGAAAGGCGGGCAACACCACGTTTGCTTCCGTGCTGGAATCGCACGGAAGTTACTCCCCCGTGACTGAAAAAGCCATCGATTCGTACGCTGATATTGAGAAAGTGGAGGTAGTACTCGAACAAACGGACTATACCGTAATACAACTGACCAACAAGGAAAAAAATACCTGGATTTTGGCCCTTTCGAACCAAAATTTCCAATCAGATAAAAGCCATTCGCTACCCGTTAAGGGTAAAGATATTGTATGGAAAGGCCCATACACCTTAGTAAAATTTTAGTAAACATAAACCAAATTTTAATTATGAATTTAGCTGGTAAAGTAGCCGTAGTAACAGGGGGGGGAAGAGATATTGGAAAAATGATTTCCATCAAACTGGCTTCTATGGGAGCAAAGGTAGTTATCAACTATTTTGACGCACAAGAGGATGGTGATAAAACGCTGGCCGAAATCACGGAAGCCGGTGGCGAAGCCATTCTGGTGCAGGGTGATATGACAGATCAAGCCGATGTGGACAATCTGGTTAAAAAAGCCATTGCCGCCTTTGGCAGCGAGATCAACATTCTGGTAAACGTAGCCGGGGGGTTAGTAGCCCGGAAAACATTGGCCGAGATGGATGAGGACTTCATTAATTTCTTATTCAAACTCAATTTTAACACAGTGTTTTTGGTATCCAAAGCCGTGTTGCCTTATATGCCCGCGGGTTCCTCTATTATCAATTTTGCTTCACAGGCAGCCCGGGATGGCGGTGGACCTGGCGCATCGGCTTATTCTGCCGCGAAGGGTGCCGTTTTGACCTTTACCCGATCCATGGCCAAAGAACTGGGGCCAAAAAATATTCGTGTGAATGCCCTGTGTCCGGGCATGATTGCCACCACTTTCCACGATACGTTTACCAAGAGTGAAGTAAGGACCATCGTGGCCAATGGTACGCCACTCCGCCGGGAAGGACAAGCCAAAGAAGTTGCCGATTTGGTAGGGTACCTGGCTTCTGATGAATCTTCCTTCATCACCGGAAACAACATTGACATTAATGGTGGATTGGCATTCTCTTAAACGAGAATGAAACTGCATCTGAAAAAATTCTAACAAAAAATTTAAAACAAACGCAAAATGAACACAATAACTGAAACCCACATTGAAGACAGCTCCCTGGAATGGGAAGTGGTGAACGAATTGGTGAGAAGAAAAATAATGGCCTACGATGGGAGCCTCATGCTGGTCAAAGCCGACTTTAAAAAAGGCGGCGTTGGGCCTATTCATCACCATTATCACAGTCAGATTACCCACATCGAAAGCGGGGTGTTTGCCGTGACGATTGGCAGCGAAACCAAAACCTTGAAAGCAGGCGATTCTTTCTACATTCCCCCGAATGTACCCCATGGTGCAACGGCCATTGAAGCGGGGCTATTGATTGATGTTTTTAGCCCCATGCGAGAGGATTTCGTTGTGCACAAGGAAGCAGAGGAGACCATAGAAAAAGATTAACTTTTGATTAAAACTAACCCGAAATCATGAAAAACGTACCATCAACCGAGTCCACAACTGTTTCACAAGCACCTCCCAACGAGAAAAAAGGAGAGGTGCAGGGTCTGCGCTGGTGGATCATCGGCCTGATTGGCATTGCCACCATCATCAACTACATAGACCGCAACGCCCTGGCGGTGATGTGGCCGGGCATTGCCAACGACTTACAATTGGATAAGGAACAGTACGCCCTGGTGGTATCGTTCTTCATGGTGGCCTACGGGATCAGCCAGAGTGTGTCGGGCCGGCTGTACGACCGGGTGGGAACCCGCCTCGGATTTGTGCTTTCCATCACCCTGTGGTCGATTGCCGCGGCCCTGCACGCGGTAGCCCGCGGGCTGGGTTCCTTCTCGCTTTTCCGGGCCCTGCTCGGGCTGGGCGAGGCCGGTAACTGGCCGGGGGCTACCAAGTCCAACGCCGAATGGTTTCCCGTGCGGGAGCGGGCCTTCGCCCAGGGGCTTTTCGGAGCTGGCGCTTCCCTGGGAGCGGTGATTTCGGCACCGTTGATTGCCTATTTCTACGAAAGTATGGGCTGGCGGGGCACCTTCCTGCTCATTGGTGCTCTTGGGTTACTATGGGTCATTCCCTGGTGGCTGATCAACAAGGCGACGCCCGACAAACACCCCTGGCTTTCCGAAGCTGAGCGTACCTACATTCTGGATGGTCAGCCTCCGGTGGCCGTCAGTACAGAGGGAGCGATTTCCGTGAAAAAATTACTGAGCTTTAAAGAATCATGGGCGGTTATTTTATCCCGATTCTGCCTTGACCCCATTTGGTGGCTTTTCATAAGCTGGCTTCCCATCTACCTGCACGACGAGTTTGGGTTCGATATCAAGCAAATCGGTGCTTTCGCCTGGTTCCCCTACGTTGGGGCAGCCATCGGTAGCCTCGGAGGGGGTTGGCTGGTAGGCGTGCTGATCCGCAAAGGGTGGCCGGTGCTCAAAGCCCGGAAGTTTTGCATCGGGCTGGGGGGCATTTTCATGTTACCCGCCCTGATCGCCAGTGCGTTCGTGGGCAGCCCCGAAGAGGCTATGCTCTCCATTTTTGTAGCCCTCATGGGCTTCCAGATCGCCATCGGTAATATCCAGACCCTGCCGTCCGATTTCTTCTCGGGCAAATCGGTAGGAACCCTGGCGGGTATTGGCGGTACATCGGCCGTATTGGGCGTATTGATCACCACCTGGCTGGTACCCGTCATGACGACAGAAAGCTACATTCCCTTCTTTGGGATGGCAGCCCTATTGGTTCCCCTCGGCATTTTTGCCGTGTTTTTTCTGAGTGGCTCGGGAAAACCCAAGGTAACGCCTACTGAGAATATGTAATCAATTGGCCCTGACTAATCGGGGCCAATTGATTTACCAGACTAACCATTTACCAAAAGCAACGAATGAAAGGTAAAATCTGCTCCTTCGGAGAGGTACTGCTGAGGTACTCCCCAGCCCCGCAGGGCGACTGGATTCGTCAGGCCTCAATGCCGGTTTTTGTGGGTGGGGCCGAACTCAATGTTGCCACCGCACTGGCGGGCTGGGGACTCCCCGCCGCTTACAGTTCGGTTGTACCGCAAAACCCCCTGGCCGACGACATCGTCGACTACATCGATAGCAAGGGGATCGACTCCACCCGAATTCTCCGGGCCGGACAGCGGGTCGGCTGCTACTATCTTTCGCAGGGGGGCGATCTGAAACAAGGGGGAGTCATCTACGACCGGGCGTATTCTTCTTTTTCTGAACTGGGCACTACTGCCGTGGATTGGGACTTGGTACTGGATGGTACGGAGTGGCTGCACCTGAGTGCGATCAGCCCGGCCCTCAATGCGGAGGTGGCCAAATCCTGTATCGAACTGGCCCAGGCCGCATCCGCCAGGGAAATTACTGTTTCCATCGACCTGAACCACCGCGCCCAGCTTTGGAAATACGGAAAAGCCCCCGTGGATATGATGCCGGAGTTGGTACAGTATTGCGACGTGGTGATGGGAAATATCTGGTCAGCCAATGCCCTGCTCGGTGTTCCACTGGATGCTGACATACATGCCAAAGGACGGGTTTCCGACTATATCCAACATGCCAAAAACACTGCTGAGATCTTGCAAAGCTGGTTTCCGCGTTGCAAGGTCATGGCCAATACCTTCCGCTTCGACGTGCCGCCCACCGGACTCCGGTACTTTGCCACCCTGGACACCAACGGGAAACAGTATGTATCTCCCGAACTCAGTACTCCGACGGTAGTAGACCGGATTGGCAGTGGAGATTGCTTCATGGCCGGTCTGATTTACGGCCTGC
>CATMVR010000403.1 GCA_950075905.1 uncultured Persicitalea sp.
AGAACATGCGACTCCCTCTCTACGACTGCCAGCTCCCATCCTCGTAGATCTCCACGATCCGGTAGCCCTTGTAGGTAGTACCCCAGCTTCCGCCAAAATGCCCGTCGAAGAAGTAAGGCTTGCCACCGCTCATTTTGCGTCCATCTTCGTCGTGGTCGTGTCCATGAAAAATACCCTTCACATTGGGTGTCTTTTCCAGTAGCTCCTGCACTTCCTGGCAGTCGATGCCGTGCTGTGTCCACTTGGAGGGCGTAATATGCAGGAATACAAAAATCCCTTTCTTATTTTCATATTTCGCCAGCTCGGCGCGTAGCCACTCTTTGTCGGGGCAGAGGTACTCTCCCTTTTCGTTGGAGGTATCTCCGAGCACAAAAGCATATTCGCCCCGGGCAAAGCTATGGTTGGTCGGGTAGCCCCAGGTACTTTCCCAGACATCGCTGCCTACCTTGTCGTGATTGCCGCGGGTCACATAAAAGGGTACCGTCAGGCGTTTCAGCGCTGTTTTTACGTCATATAGCAAGGTAGGCTCATCGTGAATCAGGTCGCCGTTGAAAACCACAAAATCGAGACCCTTTTGCAGCTTTTCCTGGTTTAGCCAGCGGGTTACGTCACTATGAAACTTCTCAAAGTCAGTATCGGGCTGGCCGTAATGGCCATCAGACGCCACAGCAAAACGAATGGTCAGCGGGGCCGCACTATGGCTGGATTTGAGCCAGGGAAGGGCCGGCAGGAATTTGAGAACATCACGACGGGCAAGTAGCATGGGTAGAGCGGGGGTTAAATAAAACGGGGTAACGTAAGGATGAAAGTAAATATTTTTTTAAAAATCTTCTTTGCATTAAAAGGCGTAATTAGGTGATATCGTTCCTTTTGTGGTTGGATGGCAAACGGGATATCCGACCGGCTATTTGCATTCGGGCATTTGTGGATGTAAAATTGCCCAAACCATTTTGTTTAGCCAACTATTTTATTCTCCATGCCGGGGACAGAGGCTTTTGCGTTGTCATAGTATGGCTTGGAAGTTGCAGAAGTTTACCAACAACTAAAACTACCTCTATGAAGAAACTGATTCAGCGTACAATTTTTGTGTCTGCTTTTGCTTTTTTTGCTACGCTACCGGCTTTTGCCCAACTTAGCCTGGATGCTACGGCCGGGTATGGAATCCCATCCCAAGAGGGTAGTCAGGGTATCTGGGGCGGGGGTCTGGGGGTGAAATATTTTATCACTCCCGGCGTAGCGGTGGGGGCCAGAGTGCGCAGCTACGTCGAAACGATCCGGGAGCGGGGCGCCAACCTGAACGGCCGCCTGACGGCCGCGAGCATTCCTATTATGGGTACCTTCGAGTACCACCTCACCATCACCACGCTGCATCCGTATGTGGGCCTGGAAGCTGGTGTGATTCGTACCGCCCTGGACACCCAGCTAAGTTACAACGGGCGTGAAGTGTACAACGAAGTAATTGGCGAAACCAACCTGGGCGTAGCTCCCAAAGTCGGGGTAGCCTACGACATTACCCAGGGAATGACCCTGATGGCCGAAGCACTCTACAACGTGGGCTTCAGTAAAAATCAGGCGGGCAATACGCAGTTTAGCCTGCAAAGCTCGTCGCGGTTTTTGGCTGTGCATGCGGGCGTTTCCTTTACGTTCGGAAAACGATTCTGACCACCCTCTGCTGCCTATGGATCGTCTGTTGCTACAAAAAGCTGCCTCCTACTGCGCTTACCAGGAGCGTACGCAGGAAGAGGTACGGCAGCGGCTCAAAACCTGGGGGGTATGGGGCGACGAGGCAGAGGAGATTATCGCCGAGCTCATCGCGCAGAATTACCTCAGCGAGGAGCGTTTTGCCAAAACCTACGCCGGGGGCAAGTTCAGGCAGAAAAACTGGGGCAGAAGAAAAATCAGACAGGAGCTGACCCGCCGCGGACTGACGGACTACACCATCCAACAGGGCATGAGCGAAATCACCGACGAAGCCTACGAGGAGACCCTGCGGGAATTACTGGTTAAAAAACATAAAGCGCTGGAAAAATCTGAATCAAATGCCTTAAAGCGGAAGCAAAAGCTAGCCCGCTACGCGCTGGGCAAAGGCTACGAAAGTGAGTTGGTGTGGAAGGTGCTGAACAGTTTTGAATGAGTGATTGAGTGATTGAGTGAATAGTTCACAAGTTAAAAGTATATGAGACATTGAACTCCTCAACTCTTAACTCCTCAACTTTATTCTCTCAATCACTCATTCAAAAATCAAAATTGTCTTTAAAAGTCTTCGTCAAACGTGATCTTGTGGGCGGAATCTTTGTTGGTAACGCCCGACATCACACCGGCTTTCTGGTACTCGCCTACGCGCTTCTCGAAGAAATTGGTTTTGCCGGGTAGCGAAATCAGTTCCATGAAGTCGAACGGGTTGGAAGACCCAAAATGCTTGGGACAACCCAGGCGTTCGAGCCAGAAATCGGCCACAAACTCAATGTATTGCTTCATCAGCTCCGCGTTCATGCCAATGAGCGACACGGGCAGTGCTTCCGTAATAAACTCCTTCTCGATTTCGACCGCATCCAGAATAATTTCCAGCACCCGCTCCTGCGGCAGTTTGTTTTTGATATGATCCGTGTAGAGCAGGCAGGCAAACTCGCAGTGCAGGCCTTCGTCGCGGGAGATCAGCTCGTTGGAAAACGACAGCCCGGGCATCAGGCCACGCTTTTTGAGCCAGAAAATGGAGCAGAAAGACCCCGAGAAGAAAATTCCTTCCACGGCGGCAAAGGCAATGATCCGGTCGGTGAAGTTGGGGCTGTTGATCCATTTGAGCGCCCATTCGGCCTTTTTCTGCACGCAGGGTACGGTATCGATGGCCCGCAGCAGACGGTCTTTCTCCGTAGGGTCTTTGATATAGGTGTCAATGAGCAGTGAGTAGGTTTCGGAGTGGATGTTTTCCATCGCAATCTGAAAACCGTAGAAGCACTTGGCTTCGGCGTACTGTACTTCACTCAGAAAGTTGATGGCCAGGTTTTCGTTCACAATGCCGTCCGAAGCCGCAAAGAAGGCCAGAATGTGGGATATAAAATGCCGCTCGTTATCGGTCAGATTGGCCCAGTCCTTCATATCCTGCGACAAATCGATCTCCTCGGCCGTCCAGAAAGAAGCTTCGTGGCGCTTGTACATTTGCCATATATCGTGGTGCTTGATAGGGAAAAGTACAAAACGCAGGGGATCTTCGACGAGTAGCGGTTCCTGGGGGCTGTGTTGAACTTGTGACATAAGTTGTTAGTAATTTTTTATAATGACCTGATCGTATAACCGAAGGCTAAACGGAAATGTTAGCACAAATTTGGAATAAACAAATCTACACCGATAAGACCGGAAATTCAAGGCCGGGGCCCTCCCGTTTAGTACTTGTTCAAAAAGTTCTATTCCGAAAACGATAACTTTTTAACCTTCAATCTTTTCCTAAGACAGAAACTGTTAATTTCACCATTTGAATAGTGCCCAATAAATAACAGTAGACCTTTCTCCCTGATTATCAAATGAAAATTGTCGGTTTTACCATCATCAAAAACGCTTTGCTCAACGACTATCCTATCGTGGAGGCCATCCGGTCGGTTTTGCCAGTAGTAGACGAAATGGTCGTAAGTGTAGGGCAAAGTGAAGATGATACCCTGGGGCTGATCCGCGCCATTGATTCGGATAAAATCCGGATTGTCGAATCTACCTGGGACATGAGCCTGCGGGAGGGCGGCAAGGTGCTGGCCGTGGAAACCAACAAAGTCTATCGGCAGTTGCCCGCCGATGCCGACTGGGTTTTTTATATTCAGGGCGATGAAGTAGTACACGAAAAGTACTACCCGGCCATTCGGCAGGCGTGTAAAAAACATCTAGAAGATAAGAGAGTAGAAGGATTACTCTTTGACTACCGGCATTTTTATGGTACCTACGACTATGTAGGCGATAGCCGGACCTGGTACCGGCGAGAGGTACGCATCATTCGGAACGATCCCGGCATCTCCGCCTATCGCGACGCGCAGGGGTTTCGGCGAGGAAGGAAAAAACTGAACGTGAGGCACTCGGGAGCAGCTATCTACCATTACGGCTGGGTGAAAAGTCCGAAGCAGATGAAGCAGAAGATGAAAAATGTGGGGCGCTTCTGGCAGGACGACGACGAGTGGCAGCAGCTGCTGCAAAGCGAGGATTTTTTTGACTACACCCAGTTCGATTCCCTCACGCGCTTTACCGAAAGCCACCCGGCGGTTATGCGGGAGCGTATTGCCCGGCAGGACTGGAAAGTGGAATTGGATTTGAGTAAGAAGGGATTTGAATTAAGAGATAGGCTATTGTACTGGTTTGAGAAAAAGACCGGTATCCGGCCTTTTGAATTCAGAAATTACAGACGTGTCTGATTGCAGTTTTTATGTATGTAGTCAACTAGTGTCTGGCTTCTAAGTCACCATCTCGAACAATAGAGTAAAATATTATATTTACTTTTGACCAAAATTCAAACCATACCCAAAAATCCATGATTGACTATCTGAAAAAAGCGTTAAAGAAGAAAAAAGCCCGGCGGATCACTCAGGAATACGACCATACCATTGATACGTTCGGCTTAGCTGAGGAGGGTGAAATACATTTTGCAAACTGGACGAACCCGTTGATAAAACCAAAAGTGATTACTCAGGAGGAAGTCAACTTTTTCAGGAAATTTATTCCGAAAGGGAGTTTATGTATTGATATAGGAACTAATATTGGAGACACCACTGTACCGATGGCGCTTGCCGCCGGGAAACAAGGAACTACGCTTGGCTTTGATCCCAATCCCTTTGTGTACAAAGTACTGCTGGAAAACGTGAAGCTCAACCCCGCCAAACAGAACATAGTCCCGTATCCATTTGCTATTACAAAAATGGAGGGGGAGTTTGGTTATGCCTCCTCCGAGGCCTCCTTTGGTAACGGTGGTATTTCTAACGAAGTAGTGACTGAGCACGGTTCATTTCAGTTGCCGGATAAGATAAAGGGTATCGTGCTGGAAGATTTTTTAAAGGAACATTATGCAGATTTACTTCCCAATCTTTCCTTTATAAAAGTAGATGTAGAAGGGGCGGACAAAGAGGTAATCAGATCCATTAGCGGATTATTGAAAAAATACAAGCCTGTGTTGGTTGCCGAGTGCTTTACTAAATCCAAAGCCAATGAAAGAGCAGACCTCTTTCATACGGTGGCAGACCTTGGCTATAAACTGTATTATTTTTCTGATTTTGTAGAGCATGCCGAAATTGTACCTATCAGGCAGCCCAAAGACATGAATAACTGGAAAACATTTAATTTTTATGCGATAGCCGAAGGAAAGGAAGAGTAAAACTCAAAACTCCCAGGCCACCACATTCCAGGTATCTACGTGGTCTTCGTGCTCATAAATAGTTTGAAACCCTA
>CATMVR010000404.1 GCA_950075905.1 uncultured Persicitalea sp.
GGCCCGGATCGCCGAGGCGCTGGAAAACTACCGCTTCCGCGAAGCGCTTACCCAGGTGATGGACCTGGCGCGGCTGGGCAACAAGTATCTGGCCGATACGCAGCCCTGGCACGCCATCAAAACCGATACGGATGGTACCACCAACCGGCGCGTGGATACGATCATGAACGTTGCGTTGCAGATCACGGCCTCACTGGCCATTGTGGCGGAGCCGTTCCTACCCTTTACGGCGGCAAAAATCAATACGCAACTCGGGGCAAAAACGACTACCTGGTCGGCGGCCGGGCGACCCGACCTGCTGCCCGACGGGCAACCGCTGGGAGAATCGAGCCTGCTGTTTGAGAAGGTGGAGGACGTCACCATTCAGGCGCAGATCGAAAAGCTGCACGAAGCCAAACGGCAGAATGAGCTGGCCGGCAAAGAGGTACCCGCCGTGAAAGCGGAGATTCAGTTTGACGATTTTGCCAAAATGGATATCCGGGTAGCTACCGTGCTTGAAGCGGAGGCGGTACCCAAGAGCAAGAAACTTTTAAAGATAAAGCTGGACATCGGCAGCGAGCAGCGTACCGTGCTCAGCGGCATCGCTGAGCACTTCAAGCCCGAGGAGGTGACGGGCCGGCAGGTATTGTACCTGGCCAACCTGGCTCCCCGCAAAATGATGGGGATGGAGTCGCAGGGTATGATTCTGATGGCCGAAGACCGCGACGGTAGCCTGTCGTTTATTCAGCCGGGCAAGGCCATCTGGAACGGCGGCACGGTATCCTAACCCGCAGGCCCCAAAAAAGGAAAAGCGAGAAACGGCAACCGTTTCTCGCTTTTCATATATGCACTCATACAATATCACGCAGGCAGTAACAAGTGTTTATGCTTTTTTACCAACGCTCAATGTCTACCTTCCGGTGAAAATCCTGGTGCAGATGATTGAAAGGTAGATGGAGGATCAGACATCTGTGCTCCTCGTCGTAGCGGGCCGAGATGCTCTCCACGTCTACATCGGATGGAATGACCATCCGGCTAAGAAAACGAATAGAACGTACTTCACTCTCTTCG
The DNA here is from genome assembly GCA_950075905.1 of uncultured Persicitalea sp. Taxonomy (GTDB): domain Bacteria; phylum Bacteroidota; class Bacteroidia; order Cytophagales; family Spirosomataceae; genus CATMVR01. Next base: position 1,051 of record CATMVR010000404.1, read on the forward strand.
CCCTTGACCCGGGCAAAAATGGGTAGTAAATGGTAGACCATCAACTTGTCCTTCACGATTTCTACCTGAAGGTCATCGGGTCCGATACCCGGGGCTTTGATCAGTAATTCGTATCCATCTTCGCGGTTTTCGATTTTCAGAACAGGCTCACTCATTCCACCGTTTACGGTGTTCATAAAATCAGTGTTCATAAGTACTTCCTGCGGTATATTAAGGTGATTTTTCATAGCTGTATATTTTTTGTATTCAGGTAATTCACTAAAAAACCTGTACCAAAATAGACAGCGTGTGTGTGAGTGACAAAATTACAGTACTATGCTTTGTGGAATGTCAAAATGGCGTATAGGACGGCAAGTTTGGTAGTTTACTGTGCCTTTACTTCCCCGATATTGGAAAGAACAACCTCGAATCCCTGAAAGGTAGGTGGTACTTTCCGGGCCAGAGAAGTGGAGTCTTTATCGGTAAATACCACAATACACGCTTCATCATGGGCGTTTTTGCCCTGCCCAACCCCCACCACACCCTCTACAGACATGAACTCGGTGCTGGCCGCAGTGACGGCAGATTCTATGCTATTCATAGGCTTTTCATTTTTACTGGTAGTACAATAAACCAACAGGCTGCTGACGATCAGTAGGAAGATACGTTTTTTCATGGTACAAAAGAGACGGGGAAATGACGAACCATTTCCCCGGTTTCACTACGCAAAATCAATGTTCAGCGCGTTCAGGACCTCCGAGATGGGATTGAGAATGGTGGCCGAGGTCGATCCGGCAAACAGTAGCCCCACCGCATTACCGTTCATGTCCAGCACCAAACTGCCCGAATCTCCCCCCGCGCTCATGGCCGACGTCACAATCTGATTCACAAAGCGGGCCGTACCAAAGGTACCAAAGCCCACGTTGATGGTGGCATTGATGGCCAAGACCCTACCCCGGGTGTAGCCCGTAGTGCGGCCCGATTTCTGAACGCTACTCCCCACGCCGATTACCCCCAGGCCCCGCGGATACCCTATGCCGTGAATTTCGCCGCCGAAGTATTCGAGGAAATCAATTTCGGCAATGGCGCAGTCTACCCTGTTGTTGGCGGTGGTAGAAAACACAATCGGCACAAACCGCGACAAGCGCCCTACCCGGTCGGCGCTGGTGCCCCCGTCAAAAGGCCCCGGCTGGTACACGGCATCGTTGATAGCGGCCGCGCCACTGTTGGCCAGTACGTGGCAGTTGCTCAGCACGTAGTACCTCGAAGGAGAGGTAGCGCCGCGATCTACGGCGAGGGCAGCGGCCGTACCCGCCGTTACCCGAAAATGGGCAATGCTAAACCCCGCCGGAAATGGCCGGAGGCGGTTGTTGAGCACGGGGTTGGTCTGGGCGTAGACCGGGCCGATCTCGATGACGTCGGTTTTCACATTGTTTATTTTTGCCGGTACGAGGGCGTCTTTGGGAAGTTCTTCCTTATCGACTTTTTGCTCTACGAAAACCAACAGGGTATTTTCGGAGGTTTCCTTTCCGTTTTTTACTTTATGGCCCAGCCCCACACCTACCACATTGGGTAGGTCGAGGAGCTCGTCCTGCTTGTTTTCCTGTACTTCACTGAGGGCTTGGAGATCCCCGTCCAGTTTGTAATTTTCCATAGTTGTAAAGTTAAAGGGTTAGAAATAGTAAATCTTGTAGGGTTTGAATAGCGTTCGGCCTGCTTCAGAATAGCTGGCTAAGTACCTGGTCGAGGAGGATCAGGGAGTCGGTAGAGGAACTGTTGAGGATGATCTTTTTCTGGAACAGATTCAGGTTTGGCTCCTGACCGATGCGCTTCCAGATGGTTTCAAGGTCTTCCTGACTACTGCGGTTCCGCAGGGTGGCTTCGTCTATAATCTGCATCTGCAGCACATTGAGCACCAGCTGCTTTACCAGCTCTTCCGAGGCTTCCAGTTTAGACACAACTTTCACGTAGTCCTCTTCCAGAACCAGCAGCAACTGCTGTACACTCCGGTAGGTCTGAGTAGAACGGACACTGCGCCTTTCGCGCTCGATTTTCAGAAACGTCTGCGGGTGGTAGCCCCGGCTAAGCGTAACCACATCGGCCTGGCAGGTACACACTTTGGCTACATGGTCGGGCTGCTGGGCTTCGGTATAGTAGCGATGCGCTTTTTCCAGCAGGTCCACCGTTTTGCGGTCAAAGGCATAGTCTCCTTCGGTGTAGGCAGTCAGAACAGCTGCTCCCTCGAGCAGCAGCTCGGAGAGCTGTTTCGTTTTCTGATGAAGCAGGGTGATCATGGCTATTCGAAATCGACGGTAAACGTCTCCCGGCCGTCGGGGCCTTTGACCGAATTGACAAAAATTCCTTCCTCCATGATTTTGGCTTTGATCTGAAACAACGAAGAAGCATTGCTGCCTTCGCGCACGGCCGCCGTTTCGGGATTGATGAGGAGTCCGGTCAGGGTACTTTTGGCTACCTTCACCTGAAAGGTAACAAACGAGCCGAACGCCTTCGTCGTAGCCCCGTAGTGCTCCCGGGCCGGAAACTTTCGGAGGTACTCATCCAGTTTCTGACTGGCCGACAGCACGGCGCTGATGATCTCCGGCAGGGCTTGCGCTACCTGAGCGGAAATTTCCTTTTTCAGGGTATCATAGCTGGTCTGGCTCTGGCGTTTGGTCATATCCTTGATGTCGGAAAACAACTTTTCCAGGCCCCGCCGGGCTTTTTCGTCTACCTTGATTTCCCTATCCTGATACACGGATGCAAACGCCCGCACCAGGTCACTGCGAAACTGCGCGGCAAACTCCTCCGGCGTAGTAGTAAAAGCGTATTCGTTGGCGTAGTTGGCATCGGCCACCAGTACCGGAATCGTCAGTTCCATTTCCGGAATTCGGAACCTCGGTACAGAAAAATGCCGCAGCAGCTCATCTTTGGCGTACGTTTTTGCTATTTCGATAGAGGTGGCGTCGGCCTGCTGCCGGGCACGCGTCATTTCCCCGTAGATAAAACTCATGTATTCTCCCAGCGTGATCATCCCCTTGCGTGGTTTAGATTAGAAAACGGGCAGCACCGACACTGCCCCTTGTATTAGGCAGACAGTAGATTCAGGATTTTCTCCAGCCCGGCGGGCATTTCGTCCTGCGAGGCTTTTACCTTTACATTCATGGTGTATTCCTTTTCCACCTTTACCCCAAACGAAGAAGAACGCTGGTAAGACGACGAAACCTTGAATTTTACGGGTCCCCAGCCGGCCTTCACTTCCAGCCCAACGGCAAACTTGTCTTTGATAGTCTGCGACTCCACGGAATTGAGCTTGACGTTGAAGTCGATATCCACCGTTTCGATCCGGATGCTCGGGATGGGAAGCATGGAAATAAACGGTACCCTCACAAAGCGTTTGGTGGTCACGACGGCGCCCGTTTCGGGGTCCACGTCGTTTTTTTCGTAGGTAAAGTCGGTCATGATCAATTCTTTCTCCCCGTCGGGCTCGTCGGGGTCTATGGGCTTAAAGCCCAGATCCTTGATAAAATTGACCGTTGAGATGGCCGAAGCGGCCTGGGCCTGAATGGCCGCCTGCAACGGGCCACCGATCATCTTGGCAAAATCGATGTTGTTGAGCTCACTCACCAGGTCAACACTTACGGGCTGGGCCACGATCAGGCCATCATCTCCGACAGTCAGCGCGATGTCGGCCATTTTAACTCCTCTGTCTAGCAGATCCTGCACTCCCTGGTCCAGCTGGTTGTTGCCCCGCACCACGGGGTTTTGCAGCCGTTCTTTTTTTTGCACTTTTTCCATTTTTACATTCGTTAAAGGGTTAGAAATATGAATGGCACTCTTTAATTTGTAACCAAACTGCGCAGGCATAGTTTTCCAATCGGAATGTGGGGCAAAAAGCCAAATCCAGCGTGGTGACTATTGGGTACTATTTTATTTTGCTTGCTGGCCCAGATGGCATCCGCTCCGGAATTTCACCTCTATTTTCGGGCGACTTCCTGGCACAAGGAACGGAGCTATATTCTACTAAAGCTCATGTTCGGGAAGTAAAAGTGGGTTGCTTGTGCTGGCGGTGCTGAGTCAAAAATAAGCATATCATTCGTAGGATCAGCATAGTTACGTCAGACTTTAGTATACGGTCAATGCCAGATACTCAAAAAAAAAGGCGCAGGCAAGTGATTTGCCAGACGCCTTACAAGTCTGTTATTCCGGTAGGATGCCGGTAGCGGTCTCAGTGTCGGTTGAGTATCTGCATGCGCAGATTGCCCGTAGCGTCAGATAGCGCTTGCATCCAGGTAGAGGATGCTGCTTCGGCAATGAGGCTTCGGCCAGGTACACCAATCCGGAAGCGGGCTACCTTGCTGCCGTACTCAGTAGAGTCGATCTGCTGC
>CATMVR010000405.1 GCA_950075905.1 uncultured Persicitalea sp.
GACAATAATGCAGGCGCCTACCGCTCACAACCCTACCCCGCCGCTGCTTACGCCGCCCAGGTGAGCCACCTTGATAGTTGTGTGGGCGTAGTGGTGCAGAAGTTGAAAGCCCTGGGCCTTGAGAAGAATACGCTGATTATGTTTACAAGCGACAACGGCCCCCATAGCGAAGGGGGTGCAAACCCGGTTTTTTTTGCTAGCAGCGGCCCCCTCAGGGGCAAAAAACGTGACTTGTACGAAGGAGGTATCCGGGTACCCTTTCTTGCCAAATGGCCCGCCCGTATTGCGGCGGGTAGCGCCAGCGACCACGTCTCCGCTTTCTGGGATATGCTTCCCACTTTCGCCGAAGTTGCCGGCCTGGCACCTTCGGCCAGCAGTACCGACGGCCTGTCGCTGCTGCCTACCTTTATGGGCAACGCCGGTCAGCAACCTCGCCACGAGTACCTCTACTGGGAATTTCACGAAAACAAAAGTACCGATCAGGCGATCCGGAAAGGAAAATGGAAGGCCGTACGCCACGACCCACGAGGAAAAATTGAGCTGTATGACCTTTCTAAAGATAAAGGGGAGGAACATGATGCAGCCGATCAGCACCCCGATATTGTAAGGGAGATAACCCTTCTTATGGACGGGGCCCGTACTCCACACCCCCTCTGGGAGTTAAAAAGTACGCTGGGTGCCAGAAACTAGATACGCTTTGAAAAAATACCTACGGATAACCTGCCTTTGGATACTACCATTTCTGGCCTTGCCCCTAACCGGGCTGGGGCAGGCGGGGGGGCATTCTCTGGTTTCCGAAGAAAAGTGGATCCCCAACCGAACCATCAACTGTATTTTTCAGGATTCTGAAGGGCTGCTCTGGGTGGGTACCGGCTCGGGCTTATACCGCTACGATGGCTATCGGGCCCATCATTACTCCACCTCCCCCAACCAGACCAATGCCCTGTTTACCAACCGGGTTACCGACCTGGCCGAAGATGGGGCGGGACGCCTCGTCGTGGCCATGGAAAGCGGAATCAGCGTACTTACCAAAGCCTCCGGAAAAATCAAAACCGCTTCTCCGGAAATTACGAACTACGGCCGACTCCACACCTTGCCAAGTGGCCAGGTATTGGTCCTGGCCGGATCTGCCAGACTGTCCAGTCTGGCATCCGATACCACTTCGGGTCCGGCGTTACACCCAGTCATTCGCGACCTTCCCGCGTTTCAGGGGCAGATTGGCGTTATCAATGACTTCACTACGCTCAAAAACCAACACCTGCTGATCGGGTCCTCCAAAGGACTTTTTGAATTTGATCCCGCTAGTCAGCAATTGCTTGCCCTGGGGTTAGACCATCCCGTTTCACGGATAAAACTACTACGGAGCGGACGTATCCTGGTGGGAACAGCGGGACAGGGTCTGTTTGAAGTACGGGTGGCCAACCGAGAGTCTATCGTACTGCGTCAGTTTCATTTCGGCAACCAGAAAGACGCGGGCTACGATGAGATAACCTCCATTTCGGAAGGACCATTTGGCAAGGTACTAGTCAGTACACACCAGATGTACTATCTGGCCAGCGACAGAGAGCCGCTGCTTGCCTTTGATGCCCCCTCTATCCCGCCCACGCTTTTGGAAGACAATAACATTGTGAGTACTCACATCGACCGATCAGGTGTGCTCTGGATTGGTACGCTGCGGGGACTATTGAAAGTACGACCCACCCCTATCCAAAGCGAGAGAATCCGAATCAAAACTCCGGGACAGCCCCTACTGAACCAGCAAGTGCATTACCTGTATCCGGAAACCAGTACCCGGTACTGGCTTGCTACCAAAAGTGATGGTGTGTTTGTCTTCAACCCCATCCAAAAAGAATTCCGGCGCGTGGAACTCCCTACCGGAGTACGCCGTTTCTCCAAATCAGAAAATGGGTACTACCTTGCCTACGGAAATGATAAGGTATACCGCTTCAATACATTCAGCCTGGCTCCCCAAACCCAAACCGTCCTGACCACCACCCAAAGCATCTCGGCTGGTCTGGAAGTAAGCCCCGGCGAATGGTGGTTTGGCTGCATCCGAAACGGCCTGTTGGTCTACAACGATTCGGGCCAAAGCCCATACAGCAATCTGGTGGAGGAAATCAACAGGCAGTTCAATCGTTCTTCCACTATTTTTGCCCTCATGCGCGACAGCCGCCAGAATATTTGGATCGGCTCCAGGGGCGACGGCCTTCTCAAAGTGAACCTGCAAACCGGGAAGCTGAAAAAGTATTCAGGGATTGACTTACAAGGAGAGATTTCGCGGCGTATCCTGCACATCAAGGAGGATTCCCGGGGTAGAATCTGGATAGGCACGCGGGAAGGAGGGCTTTACCTGTACCATGCCGAAAAAGATACTTTTCAGCAGTTTACTATCGAACATGGCCTTCCCTCCAACGTAATCTGTGCGCTCGGAGAAGATCAGTCAGGGCGTATCCTCGTAAGTACCGACCACGGCCTGGCAACCTACCACGAAAATAGTCCGATCCCTTTCCGGGCTTTCGGCCAAAAAGACGGCATTGACTACACCGATTTTTCTTTTCATTCGGTGGCCGAAGCCGAAAACGGCGACGTGTACTTCGGCAATAGCAACGGCTTGTATCGCGTACGGCTTCCCGATCCCCCGCGCACCAACCCGCCCGGTTTTCGCTGGACGGCTTTCCAAATCGCACAAAATTCCGGAAGCCAGCATAAATTTACGGGTGGAAATGATATTCTGGCCAACTTCGATTCCGAAAAAGGCATTGCGCTGGATCACGACCAGAATAGCTTCGAAGTGAGCTTTGCGCTGCTGAACTACGTTGATCCGGCCAAAAACCAGTACGCCTACCGCCTGAAAGGACATGACGCCCAGTGGAAGTACCTCCTGCGGGAAGAACCCCGGGTGTACTTTCACGATCTGCCACACGGCAATTACACCCTGGAAGTAAAAGCTGCCGACAGTTACGGCAACTGGGAGGAGGTCGTCCACACACTGCGCATCAGGGTAGCCGCTCCGGTATGGCTCAGCTGGCCGGCCTATCTCCTGTACCTGTTTGTAGCCGCTATTGCGGGGTACCTGCTGTTTCGGGTCATAAAGCGAATGAACCATCTCAAAAAACAACTCCACGAAAAGGGCGAGCTCATCGACCTGAAAGAGCAGCAGATGATCTATTTTTCCGATCTTTCCCACGAGCTAAAAAACCGGCTGTCCTTGATTCTGGGACCTCTGGAAAAAGCTCTGGCGGGAAAAAAGGTAAATCAGGCCGTACTGAACAACCTGTATGAGCACACCCTACGCCTGAAAAGGATTTCTGACCAGATCATGAATTTGCGCAAAAGCGAAGCCGGTGAGTTTTTACTGGAAGTCAGCCAGGGCCCTCTCTTTGCCGCAATGGAGCGGCTCTGCCACCAAACCGAACCCCTGGCCGTGATTCGGAACATCCGGCTTCATTACTCCTTCGGCTCGGAGCCGAAGGAAGCCTGGTTTGACGACGAACTTTTGGAAATCATTCTGCTGAACCTATTGAACAATGCCATTAAGTATACGCCTTCGGGCGGACAGGTACAAGTAAGCGGGCAGATAGTGGCTCTCGAAAATTCGGACTTGCCGAACTCCGCCCCCGCCGCGGGCCGATATCTCAAATGCACCGTGCAGGATACGGGCATCGGCATCCCGTCAGAGGAAATAAAAAGCCTGTTCGACCGCTTTTACCGAGCCAGTAATGCGAAACAAAACGACCAGCGGGAAGGAGTGGGCATTGGCCTCGACCTCGTAGCCCGACTGATCAAAAAGCATCGGGGCTTTATCGATGTGACGAGTCAGGAAGGTGACGGTACGCGTGTGGAATTCCACCTACCCATCGAAAAAAACCACTACCAGCTCAATGAAACAAAACTTTCGGGCCAATCGGTCCCCATTTTGGAAAGTAACAGTGTGCCTTCGCGCCCCGCTCCCGGCCCGGCTCAGGGCCACAAAGCGCGGCTGCTGCTAGTAGACGATGACCCTGACATACTGGCTTGCCTGGATGAACACCTGTCTCCCTATTTTTCCACGCTTCGGGCTGCCGACGGCATCGAGGCCTGGAACCTCCTGCTCAGCGAGCCCGTGGATCTGATCATCAGCGACCTGTCCATGCCAGGTCTGAACGGTCTGGCGCTGCTACAGCGCGTCAAAGCAGATAGCGAACTAAGGCAAGTTCCGTTCATTATTTTAACCGGACGGAATTCCGAAGCCCAGAAGCTAACCTGCCTGCAAAACGGTGTAGATGACTTCATCGACAAGCCTTTCAGCATTGACCTGATACTTTGGCGAGCCCGCAATCTGATCGAAAGCCGTACCCTGCTGCGCTCTCAGTACGCCCGACATCTGAGGGTAGAACCTGAGATAGGGGCCGAAAAATCGGCCAATGAGCTTTTTCTGGAACAGGTCGTCAAGCTGATCGAAGAAAATATTCGGGATAGCGTGCTTAGCGTAGAGTTTCTTGCCGATCAGTGCGCCATGAGCCGGGCCACATTTTACCGTAAAATGGAATCTCTGATCGATCAGCCTCCGTCGGTTTTTATCCGGACGTACCGACTCAAAAAAGCGGCCAAGCTTTTGCAAAGTGGCAATTACTACGTAGCAGAGGTCGCTTATCAGACCGGCTTCAATAATCCAAAGTACTTCTCCAAGTGCTTTCAGAAAGAGTTTGGATGCAGCCCCACGGAATACATCAAAACCTTGACAAATGTCAACCCCAACTGAGTTTTTTATAATAACACCCGCATCTGATACATTCTATTCTGTACCCTGACTTTTCTTTACCGTAAATTGTAGACTTATCCATGAAACAGTACTTTCGCTGGCTTACCGCCCTGCTCCTCTCCCTCGCTGTGGGCCTTCCCAGCGCCGTTTTTTCGCAGAAAGCCCCCCGACAGATCATCCTGATCGTAGCTGACGACCTGGGCTGGAAGGATGTGGGGTTCAACGGCTCGCGCTACTACCATACCCCCACGCTCGACTCCCTCGCCGCCCGGTCGCTGGTATTTAAGCGGGCCTACGCCAATGCGTCCAACTGCGCCCCCAGCCGGGCCTGTCTGATGTCGGGTGCCTACTCCACCCGCCACGGCGTATACACCGTATCGCCTCCCGACCGGGGGCACCCCAAAACCCGGAAGCTGATCCCGCAACCCAACCAGGAGTTTCTATCGCCCGACTACCAAACCCTCGGCGCCGTATTTCAGAAAGCCGGCTTCCAAACGGCGGTGATGGGCAAGTGGCACATTGGCCAGGACCCTACCACGCAGGGTTTCGATGTGCACAGGGGCGGCGGCCGGGCCGGGCATCCCAAAAGCTATTTCAGCCCCTATGGTATGCAGTTTTTGACGGATGGCCCAGCCGGCGAAGAACTTACAGATAGAATCACAGCCGAGTC
>CATMVR010000406.1 GCA_950075905.1 uncultured Persicitalea sp.
TGTCTGGTGGTTTGCACGGGGTAGGTGTGTCGTGTGTGAATGCCCTGTCGATAGATTTGAGAGCAGAAGTGCACCGCGAAGGTAAAGTTTTTGAGCAGGAGTACCAGAAAGGCTTTCCAATGTACCCCGTACGGGTCATTGGAGACTCCAAGAAGACGGGAACTAGCATCCATTTCAAACCGGATGATACCATCTTCACCGTTACCGAATTCAAGTACGAAACAGTGGCCTCGCGTCTGCGGGAGCTTTCATTTCTGAATAAGGGACTTCGTTTGACACTGACCGACACGCGCGAGTTGGACGAAGAAGAAAAACCGAAATACGAAGAGTTTTTCTCGGAAGGCGGACTGATCGAATTTGTCACTTATCTGGACAATACGCGTCAGCCGTTGATCCCGGCGCCCATTTACATCGAAAGCGACAAAGGGCTAATGCCGGTGGAAGTATCGATGATGTACAATACTTCGTACAGCGAGAACGTCATTTCCTACGTCAACAATATCAATACCATTGAAGGGGGAACTCACGTATCGGGTTTCCGGGCGGCCCTTACCCGTACTTTGAAAAGCTACGCCGACAAATCGGGTATTCTGGCCAAAGAAAAACTGGAAGTGAGCGGGGACGATTTTCGCGAAGGACTGACGGCTGTAATATCCGTAAAGGTGCAGGAGCCGCAGTTTGAGGGCCAAACAAAAACCAAGCTTGGCAACTCCGACGTAGCCGGGGCGGTAAGTCAGGTGGTGTCTGAGATGCTGGAAGTCTACCTTGATGAGCATCCCAAGGAAGCCCGCATGATTGTAGACAAGGTGATTCTGGCCGCCAAGGCCCGTATCGCCGCGCGTAAAGCCCGCGAGATGGTACAGCGCAAGAACATCCTCACCGGCACTGGCCTGCCCGGAAAGCTGGCCGACTGCTCTGAGACAGACCCCGAGCAGTGCGAGTTGTACCTGGTAGAGGGAGACTCGGCTGGTGGTACCGCCAAGCAGGGCCGCAACCGGGCCTTTCAGGCAATTCTGCCGCTACGGGGTAAGATCCTGAACGTTGAGAAAGCCCAGGAGTACCGTATCTACGAAAACGAGGAAATCAAGAACATGTTCACGGCTATGGGCGTGCAGATTGGTAAGGAAGGTGACGAACGGGCATTGAATATCGATAAACTCCGCTACCATAAGATCATCATCATGACGGATGCTGATATTGACGGTAGCCACATTCGTACCCTGATCCTGACTTTCTTTTTCCGGTACATGAAAGTGCTCATAGAGAATGGATATATCTACATCGCGCAACCCCCTCTCTACCTGATCAAAAAAGGTAAAGAGGAGCGGTACTGCTGGACCGAAGCGCAACGCGAAGTAGCTGTACGTGAAATAGGGGCAGGACGCGAGGAATCCGTGAATATTCAGCGGTATAAAGGTCTTGGTGAAATGAACGCCGAACAGCTTTGGCAGACTACCATGAACCCCGAGTTTCGCAGTCTGAAGCAGGTCAGCATTGAATCGGCCGCCGAAGCCGATCACCTGTTCTCGATGCTAATGGGCGACGAAGTAGCTCCCCGCCGGGAATTTATCGAAAAAAATGCTAAGTACGCCCGGGTGGATGTATAACAGTCAACAAAGCATACCAGTTTGAAAAAAGCCGCATGACTGACTATTTTTGGTCAGTCATGCGTTTTTTTAAGGTAGCATGATAGCTTGAGTGCCTTTTTAATACGAACCGCCTGTGTTCTCAAATTATCCTTAAAGTTTTTGAATTATGCCCTCTTGCGGGGGTTAAATAAATATCAGCCATGCCAAACGATCCTAACCTATTGCCAAGCAATGAGAAAAAAAGTCGGTTGTCGAATTTGCTTTCTTTTTTTAACGATAAAAATGAAAAAATGGAAGAAGGGAAATTTATGCGTACAAGCGATAAAGTCAGTGAACTCATCGATCAAAGTCAATTCATTAGCCGGGATTTAAGCTGGTTGAAATTCAATGAGCGGGTACTGGATCAAGCCCAGGATTCCAAAAGGAACCTCTTTGATCGCTTGAAGTTTCTGGCCATCACTTCTTCCAATCTTGACGAGTTTTTTTCGATTCGGGTTGGTAGCTTGTACAACTACCTCGACTACGGAAAAGAACGGATAGATTATTCAGGACTACGAGAAGTACCCTTTCGTAAAACGCTGATGCGGGCCCTGCAGCAGTATGTGTCTTCACAAAACCAATGCTTCAAAGACGAGTTGTTGCCCCTTTTCAAGGAGCATCGTTGCCGTTTGGCCAACATGTCTGATCTAACTGATAAGGAGCGACAGAAGATTTCCGAGTACTTTGACCGGACTATCTATCCGATGCTGACGCCGATGCTGTACGATTATACGCACGTTTTTCCGGTACTGCTGGCTAAGGTGCTGATATTGGGTGTAATAACACAGACTACGGGAACAACAAGCGAAGAAGATCGAAAACTTTCCTTCGTGCAGCTGCCGCTCAACCTTCCTCGTTTTTATGTAATCGAGCGGGATCAGGAAATACTTTTTCTCCCCATTGAGCATATCGTAAGGGCATTTATTAAAAAGCTCTATCGAAACGTGGATATCGTTTCAACCAGCCTATTTAGAATCATCCGTAATGGTGATTTTTCCCTGGAAGAAAACGACGACATGGAGGTAGATTTTATCGACGAAATAAAACAGAAAATAAAAAACCGGCGGTTGGGACGCGTGGTAAAAGTAGAAGTAGAATCTGATGTGGATGAAGATCTGCTGAGCCTGCTGAAAAAGCGTTGGGAAATAGACGATTACAATGTGTACCGGGCCGAGGGACTGCTGGATTATACCTGTTTGTGGCAATTGATCAGGCACAGTGAGTTCAAAGATCAGATACCGCCCCTGCATTCACCAGTACCGCCACTTAGTCTGGGAAAGGAACGCATCACCGATATTTTTGAAGTGATCCGTGAGCGGGATGTCCTGCTTCATCACCCCTACAATAACTTCGAACCGGTGTTGCAGCTACTCGAACAGGCCGCCGAAGATCCGAATGTCCTATCCATAAAGCTTACGATTTATCGACTAGCCAAAAACTCCCGGATTACGGAAGCACTGCTTACCGCCGCAGAAAACGGAAAGCACGTGGCCGTACTATTCGAAGTTAAAGCCCGCTTTGACGAAGAGAATAATATCCGGGAAGCACAAAGGTTGCAAAAAGCTGGCTGCTTTGTGATATATGGCATTGGTTTACTAAAAACCCATACTAAGTTACTGCTGATCGTCCGCAACGAAGGTGATAAGGTAGTACGTTATTCGCACCTGTCGAGTGGCAACTATAATGAAGATACCGCTCGTCTATATACGGACATTGGGTTGCTCACTACAAACGAGGAGTATACCCACGATATATCCGAATTTTTCAATGTTATTACTGGCCATTCGCTGCCGAGTGACTATCGGAATCTGATCACGGCTCCGCGGCAAATGCGGGAAAGGCTCATTGAAATGATCAGAAATGAGGCAAAAAATGCCAAGAAAGGGCTTGTTAGCGGTATCTGCATCAAAATCAACTCCCTGGAAGACAGGTCAGTTATCGAAGCCTTGTACGATGCATCACAGGCGGGCGTACCAATTGAGTTGATCGTGCGGGGAATCTGCTGTCTGCGTCCTGGCCGTAAAGGATTAAGTGAAAATATCCGCGTACGTTCTATTGTTGGTAATTTTCTGGAACATTCCCGTATATTTTATTTCCATAATCAGGGCGATCCGTTGGTGTACGGCGGTAGTGCCGATGTGATGGTGCGGAGCTTTGACCGTCGCATCGAATCGCTATTTATTCTTGTTAACGAACAGGTAAGACAGGAAACTATCATGATGTTGGACTACAATCTTCGTGATAATGTTAATTCATACGAATTGAAGGAGGACGGTAGCTACGTGAAATGTAAGATAAAACCGGGTGAAGAACCGTTTGACATTCATAAAGAGTTTTTTGAAGTAAAAATTGAAGATGTCAATAAAGCCATATTGTTCGTCAAGCAAGATAGTGAGCTAATAGAAGAGCACGCAGAAACAAACAATGTTGATGATTCGGTGGATGAATAAACAAGTAGGTAAGAACCTTCTGCACTAGTATGCAGAAGGCTCTTATTGTATGTCAAGTAGTAGTGTTACACACTTTCTGATGCGTCCTTCTGCCGGAAAGAATTGATCCGATTTAAGGTGGGACGCGCTTTACTCTTTGAGTACCATTGCAGCATCTCCTGAAAATAACTTTGCGGAGGATTACCCATATTGTCGATATCGATCTTTACCTTGATGTAATGAACATTCCCGGTATACTCCACTTTAAAGCATTCGGGATCAGGATTTGGAGGGACAATTTCAAAAAGGTAAGCCGGATACGTTCCTTTTAGAATCAGTACTGAATCTTTTTTGGCATCCGGAACGGAGGCGATCATCCACCGGGCAAGTTTATTGCTCGGGTTACGGACAACGACTGTGGTTGTGTTCATAGGAATTAAAGGTCTGTAAGTGTGTGTATGTTCTACCAAATATATCAAAAAAAAATCAATCTTAAAATCTAAGTATGTAAACGTTAATATATAATGGAATTGCATAATAAATCGATGCCAGCTATCAAAGAATTAATGCAGTACCTTGAAACGCTTGCCCCGGTGGCTTACCAGGAAAGCTACGATAACTCGGGTTTGCTTGTTGGAGAGGCGGAAACCGAAATAAAAGGCGTGCTGCTTAGCCTGGATTGTACCGAAGCAGTAGTGGAGGAGGCCATCCAGAAAGGGTGCAATGTCATCGTGGCGCATCATCCCATCATATTCAAAGGCCTGAAGAAACTCAACGGCACCAGCTACATAGAGCGTACTGTTATCAAGGCTATTCAAAATCATATTTCTATATATGCGATCCACACCAATCTGGATCATGTGTCGCTGGGCGTCAATGGGATGATTGCCCAACGTCTCGGGCTTAGTCAGGTCAGAATACTAGCTCCCAAACGGGAAACTCTTATGAAACTGACCTTTTTTGTGCCAACAGACAATGCCGAAGAAGTTTTGGAGAGCCTGTATGCCGTTGGAGCAGGACATATTGGTAATTACTCACATTGTAGTTTTCTGACCACGGGAGTGGGTACTTTTAAGCCCAACGAGGGGGCCAATCCTTATCTGGGCGAAAAGCATAAACTTGAACGAGTAACGGAACAACGGGTTGAAGTTATATTTCCGGTATTTCTGGAACGTAAGGTTATGCAAGCCCTCCGCACTTCACACCCCTACGAAGAAGTGGCCTACTATCTCACTAGTATGTCTAACGAAAACCAGGAAGTAGGAGCAGGGGCTATCGGGGAGCTGGAGACACCCATGGATATCGCAGATTTTCTTACTCATCTCAAAACCTCTATGCAAAC
>CATMVR010000407.1 GCA_950075905.1 uncultured Persicitalea sp.
GGGTTTCGCCGGGAAGCTCTTTTCCTGAGCCTGACGTTACTATCTTCGGTACTCAATTTTGGCCTTAAAATGCTGATAAACCGTCCCCGGCCTACGGATGATCTGGTGCGGATTGTGGAGGAGGCAAAATACCAGAGTTTTCCCAGTGGCCACACGGTGTTTTACGTTACGTTCTTCGGCTTTCTGATTTTTCTGCTATACCGCCTCCGGCAATTTCATCCGGCTATCCGGTGGGGAGTAGGCGGCCTGAGCCTGCTACTCATTGTGGCCGTGCCTTTTTCCAGAATATACCTGGGTGCGCACTGGTTTTCGGATGTCCTGGCGGGGTTTATATTTGGACTTATCTGGCTGATCGTCCTGATTTACTTTTACTTCAAACCCAATACGGAGGCCGAAAAGTAGCCGCCTTGCCCATGAAAATACTTTCTACAAAGCACGAAGCACCGCCCTCAGGCGGGTTGTAAAGTGGCTTACGCTAGGGTACCTGCCTCATCCAATGCCAGCCGGCAAAGGGTTTTACGGTGGCACAGTTGGGGCCACCATCGCGTCCGGTTCCTTCCACGCGGGTACCTGCTACTACGTTTGAATTGGAAGCCATTGGCCTGACAAAGTCCCAGGTGATGCCAGACAAAGGAATTTTCAGCCTCCGGCTCCACGGGCTATCCAACTGCCCGGCATAGGTACCAATGTCGATATAGATAAATTTAGTGGGGGCGGCACCCTGCACAAAGGGCCCGGTGAGTCTGGGCAGAGGGTCTTTCTGCTCGTCTCCTTTGACCGTAACAAGGCAATCAAAAACCAGTTCCCCGGTAGTACCCTTCTGCTTTTGCAGGGTCTCGTACCTGTTACCGGCGCCTTTCTGCAAACCGAAAACTACCCCCTGCGTCGGGTTCAGAAGTATAATTCGGAATGTGAGTTCCTGTTCCATTCGGGTCTATCGCAAAGGATGGGAGGGCGGCGCGTAGAAGTGGGTAAAATCAGATAGTGCGGGATATTATTCTCAAACATTCCGCACTATCTGATTAAGGAAGAGCAAGCCTTATAGTAGTTTCAGTATCTGCTATTTAAACTTTATTCCCGCGGCGCTTTTGCCTGCCCCGTACACAATACCATCTATTTTCTCATTTTCTTTTTCGGAATCTTTCACAAGTTTGTTTACAAACTGAGCCACATCTTCTTCGATAGAATTATTCACCAGTCCACCGGTTAGATATGATTTCAATTTGACTCCCCCTTTTTTTGAATTCAAAACAGCGTAGTCCTTCATAGGTTCGCTCAGAATATATACTTCAACTCCTTCAACTTTTTGTACCCTGGCCAGTCCCTTAAATTTTGGATCGGGGTTCTTGAACTTTACAGCCACAATTTTTTTACCTGAAGTATAGATGATGGCGTCAAACTCGTGCTTATCTTCCTTGGCCTCTTTGATAGCTTTTCTGACAAATTGAGAAGCCTTCTCACTTACTCCTTCGTTGACCAGGCCACCGGTAAGGAGCGAGGTGGCTTTGAGACCAGTGCCTACATCAAAAATGACGTCATAGCTATTTAGAGGCTCATTCATAAAATAGACTTCTACCCCGTCAATTTTGTTGACGCGGGCAAGGCCTTTCGGATCTTGTGAAAAAGATAGTGTCCAGGTAGTCACTAAGAGAAAGAGTAAAATTGATTTTTTCATAAAGGGTTTTTGTTTCTTGTATACTCTGTTGTATACGAGTTCTTGTAAAAGTAGCGTATCACTTTTATCGAATCAATAGCTCAATTAAAATTATTTTTCAGGTATCTAAGAGGTAGATATGTTAAAATAAATGTAACCTAAATTTTATCTTTTTAATATTCCTCTGGTAAATCTTTGTGATCCCAGGGAGAAGATCAGAGCTTGACGTTCCTGAGCAAACGAAGGGTTATAACGCAGAATTGGATTGGAACCAGCAAGGACAGAGAAAGGAAAAGTGCAGGGGTTTTGCATTTAAAAATTCTCGTAATAACTGCATGAACATTGGGTCGAGTTTAAAAGAATAACCCGAAAAGTCAGTTCCTATGTCATGCTTTATTAGTTTGACTGCGTAGAACCAGACATGCCCTCACTTCAACTCCGGTACCTCCCCCGTCAATTCCCAATGCCCGAGTGACATCGGTATACCCCCGATCTCGTTCAGACGGTCCAGAAATGTTTTTACGGAAAAGGGCTTTTGCTCCGCTTCCATCTTTTTGGCGTAAGCCATCAGGGCATTTTCTACCAGGTATTTTCCTGTAATATAGCTCGTGCCGTAGCCGGGTTGACGCAGGTAGAGGTGTTGTTCAAAAAGGAGCAGTTCTTTTTCCGTTTTCATCCAGCCACGGGGCGTGTACTCCGAGTGAATTTTCCCGGCTTCCTCCATCGTCATCATATTGGCATGGGCGTACAAAGACCCCAGCCCACGCGCAGCCCGCTGCGCTACGAGGATATACACCAGCTCCCGTACCCGGGGTAGGTCGTCGTACAAGCCCGCTTGCATGAAGAGCTCCTCCACCGCGGTGGCCATGCCTTCGTTGCGGGAGTCGAAAATGTTGTACAGCAAGGGGCCCTGCCGGATCGGGTTGGGGTTGGGCTCCTGATCCATCCGGGCCAGCTCAAACCAGTGGTAGAAATGGGAGAAAAGCGGCCGTGGGTCGTAGTGCATGGTAATGAAAAAGAAGTTGCGACGCTCTTTGGGCACAAACCTTCCGAGGTGTTCATTCAGGGCCGGAGCAAAGTAGTCTTTGACCGTGACGATATCCTGCTTATCCAAAAAGTTGATGAACGAGTCGGCCGAACGTTTGGCCAGGGCATCGTAGGCTTCGGGTGAATCGACTTCGGTGAGTGGGGGGAGGTGGCGGTTGCGGTGTTCCTCCATTTTCAAAGCGGTCCAGGCCCGGGCTAGCTCCCGCTTCAATAGCATCACCTCATCGTCCCAGGTAAGCGGTACCAGGTGGACATTTTGCTGGTACCAGGTATAGTTCTCTTTGCCAATGCCCGAAGGGCCGGTTTTGGTGGGGGCTTTCTGCCGGAGCCAGGTGACCAGCGCATCGGTAGATTTTTTTGCATCGTTGATAACTTGTTTCAATTCCGCATCCTGACCTACGCCTGGCAGGGAGAGCATAGCGGTCAGGTCTTTGCTTTGGGTCTCAATATCCCGTATCCCGGCGATCCAGAGTTCTTTGGCGTTGCCCGTTAGGTTCATTTTGGCCTGTTCGTTCAGGGGGACAATCACTTTCAGATCATTGAGCAACCGTACCCGCTCCGTTTTGGAGAGGGGGAAGGTATAAGTCCACAGTTCGGTGGTGGCGTGGTGCGTGGGGCCTTCGTGGGCGGGTACATCGCTTCGGTCCGTCCAGATGGTTTTGTAGAAAGCGGGGTCGCGTTCCCAGGATTTGAGGGTCTTGTAATTAAACTCGTACCCGTTCATTTCGGCCCAAATGACTTTCCAATCTACCTGCTTTTCGGTGGGCCACGCCTGGTAGTTCAGAGTGTTTAATTTTTCCCGAAGCTTCAAAAAATCCGGCCAGCGTTTTGCAAAGGTAGCCGCCGTGTAGTCGGGGGCACTCTGGCGCGTGGGCGGCTTTTCAAATGCCCGCCATTCCTGAAATAAATTAGTAAGTGACTGGGAATTGGGGGAGGGTGTACTTTGAGCCTGTAAGGTATTTGCCAGGAAAAAAAGGCAGGCAAGAAGATAATGGGGTTTACGTCGATGCATGAAAGGGCAATAATTGAGGTTAAGTACTTCAAAGAAACGAATATTCTCCTAAATTGTCAGTTCATAACACCCTAAACTAGACCGACTCAATGTCCTTGCTGCGCTTTCTACTACTCTTTGTTTTTGTAACGACCCTTTCCAATGCCCAGACGCTTGACGTATCTACAATTGAAAACCTAAAAATCCGGAATGTAGGCCCCGCCAACATGAGCGGACGAATCACCGCGATTGACGTAGCTACCAGCAACCCCAAACTAATGTACGCAGGAGCGGCGTCGGGCGGGGTATGGAAATCCGAAAACGGCGGTACGGCCTGGCAACCGGTTTTTGACGACCAACCCACGCAAAATATCGGGGCGGTACGCATCCAGCAAAGCAACCCGAACGTGGTGTGGGTAGGCACCGGCGAAGGAAACCCCCGCAATTCCATGAATCTCGGTCAGGGTATTTTTAAAAGCCTGGACGCCGGAAAGACCTGGCAGCACCTCGGCCTGACCGAAACCAAGACCATTCACCGCATCCTCATTGACCCCAACGACCCCAATACCGTCTACGCCGGAACCATGGGCGACCCGTTCACGCCCAACGAGCACCGGGGCTTGTACAAGACCACCGACGGCGGCAAAACCTGGCGAAAAATACTGTACACGAATACGGCCTCGGGCGTAGCGGATTTGGTCATGGACCCCGAAAATCCGAACAAGCTATTTGCCGCCCTGTACGAACACCGCCGCACGCCCTACTATATCAGTTCGGGCGGGAAAGGCTCCGGACTCTTTGTGTCGTACGACCAGGGAGAAACCTGGAAGCAACTCACCGAAAAAAATGGTCTCCCCGCCGGTGAACTGGGTAGGATCGGTATCGCCATTGCGCCTAGCGACCCGAACCGGGTGTACGCCAAAGTGGAAGCTACCAAAAATCTGTTGTACCGCAGCGACGACGGGGGCACAAACTGGTACGTGGTGAATGACAATCCCCGCTTTACCAACAACCGTCCCTTTTATTTTCAGGACTTGGCCGTAGACACCAAAGATCCCAACCGCCTGTACAATATCTACCAGCCCTTATCGGTCAGCTACGACGGTGGTAAAACCTTTGATCCCGAACCGATGATTCCGGCTGACGAAACGAAGGGTATCCACGCCGATTTTCACGCGTTCTGGGTGAACCCCAACGACCCCAAACACTTTATCATTGGTGGGGATGGTGGCCTGGGTATTACGCAGGACCACGGCAAGAGCTGGTACTTCCCCGAGACCATCCCCGTTGCGCAGTTTTACCACGTAAACGCCGATGAGGAGGTACCCTTCAATGTGTATGGCGGCATGCACGACAACGGCAACTGGTCGGGACCGGCCTATACCTGGAAGCGGGGCGGCATCCGCACGCTGTACTGGCAGTACCTGGTGGGCGGCGATGGATTCTATATTTCACCTGATAAAGAAAATGCCCGCTTCGGCTACGGTACCTCCCAAAACGGCGACCTGTACCGCTACGATAAATTGACGGGTTATTATAGCAGCATCAAACCTCCGGCTCCCAACCTCACGACCAAACTGCGGTTTAACTGGAACGCGGCCTTCGCCCGCGACCCGCATACTCCCGACAAAGCCTACTACGGTTCGCAGTTTGTGCACGTCACCGAAGACAAAGGTGCTACCTGGAAAGTGATTTCAC
>CATMVR010000408.1 GCA_950075905.1 uncultured Persicitalea sp.
AGTTGGCCCGCAGCAGGGTAGCGGGCTGTCCGTCGATAGTTACCTTCCAGTCGTCGCGTACGTTATAGTAAATCTCTGAAAACACGGCCAACTGCTCGCTTTTGGCGTTGCTTTCGTAGGTCAGTTCGTTGGGTTTGTAGCTCGTCAGGCGGATGGCGTTGGCGCTGTCTGATTGGATAGTCAGGCCTTGCAGCTCATCCGCAAAGCGCTGATCTACTACCGCGGTACGTCCGGGCTGAATGGAGTCGAGCGCCTTCATTTCTGCATCGGCGTTGGGCACAATGACGTACCGGTCTACAAACCAGGCGTGGCCCAGGGCGTCGGGGTTTTGCTGTACGGCCGGATTTCCCTGCGGGTCGCGGGTCAGGATGTACTTTGTATTGAGCATATTAAGAATACCCGGATTGGCGTTGGGCTTGGCAATCTGATTCTCGATCAGTTCCTGGTAGCGGCGCAGCTTGGCCCCATGGTACCCCCCAATAGACTTATGGAAATAGGACGCCTCGGCGTTGTTGAAGGTATTGCGCAGCACGTCCAGCACGCGGTAGTTGGGGTCGGGATCCTGCAAAATCTGCTGGTCTACCGGGAGGGGAGAAAGCTGCGACTGCACGGCTTGCTTGCTGACAAAGTCCTCGTTGTTCAGGTAGCGCTTGCTGACGCTGAACATATCGAAGATCATCAGGATGATCAGCGTAGCGTACAGTACCACCGCTTTGAGTCGCTCGATCATCCAGAGCCATAGCAACGCAGCCACAATCAGGATCAGCAGCGCGCTGCGCAGGGCGTCACCCTGCATCATGTCGGTGCGGTCGTCTACAATGGCCCGCATGATTTCCTGGGCAAAGGCGGGATTTTGGCTGCTCTGCGAGAGGCTTTCCAGAAACTGCGGGTCGTTGGCCGAGCGGAAATCAAAAAAGACCGTAGGGAGCAATGAAAAGAGCAGGCACAAGCCGGCGGTGAGTCCCAGACTGATGAAAAACGGGCGCTTGAAGTCCTCCTTCGTTATTTTTCTTTGCACAATATCGCGTAGGGTAACTATGGCCAGCACCACCATCAGTAGTTGGGCCAGCGACAGCACCATGGTAACGGCCCTGAACTTGTTGAACATCGGAAAGTAGTCGAAGAACAGGTAGTTGAAGCTCGCAAAATTGCTGCCCCATGCCCACATAATGTATAACAGCGTAGTACCCGCTATCCACCATTTGAGCGGACCTTTTACAATAAACAGGCCCAGGATAAACAGGAAGAAAATAATGGCGCTGGCGTAGGCGGGGCCGCCGGTGCTGTACTGCGTGCCCCAGTAGAGGGGTAGCGCCTGAATGAAACTTTGCGCATTGCCCGCATCCACACCACGGTTCACGAGGGTTTGGTAGGTTTCAGAATCGGTGCTGAGGGAGCCCTGCGAAGGCCCGCCGTACAGGTGGGGGATCAACAGCGTAAGCGTTTCGGCAATGCCGTAGCTATATTGAAAGGCATACTCTTTGTCCAGGCCGTTCTGATTGTTTCTGGTCGGAGCATCGGCAGCGGGAGTCAGCTCAGATTTGCCCCGGATGGTTTCTGTGGTGTAGTCGTAGGCGTTCCAGAGGCGGGTAGTGTGCGTACCCAGGGCCAGCATACCCGCCAGGGCTAGTCCGCCCAGCACTGGCAACAATTGCGCGAAACGGCCGGCTTTGATGAGTGTGACCGATTCCAGAATGACGAGTACGATGAGGCCGATGCCCAGGTAGTAGGTAATCTGAATGTGGTTGGCGTAGAGTTCAAGCGAAAGAAACAGGGCCGTAACTGCCGCGCCGGTAAGCCAGTTTTTTCGAAAAGCCAGTAGCACGCCCGCAATGACGCCGGGCGCGTAGGCGAGCGCCAGAATCTTGGATACGTGGCCGGCTTCGAGACTCGTGACCAGGTAGGAGCCAAAGGCATAGGCAATAGCCCCCAGAGCGGCCAGCCACAGGTTGGCCCCCAGCACCAGAAACAGCACGTAGGCGCACACCATGGTGAGCAGAAAGTAGTTGGCGGGGGCGGGCAGCACGCTGTTTGCTATTCGGCCCAGCTTGGTGGAAATGCTGGTGGGATAGTCGGCCATGATCAGGTAGGAGGGCATACCGCCAAACATACTATTGGTCCAGTTGGACAATTCGCCGCTTCGTTCGCGGTACTCGACAATCTCCCGGGCGGCACCACGGGCCTGCACGTCGTCGTATTGGTTGAGCCGTTTGCCGTTCAGGATGGGGGAGGCGTATAAAACAGAAAGAAGGGCAAAGCCGACAACGGCCAGCAGATGAGGCCACAAACGCTGCCAGGAAAAGAGGTTTTTCATGAGAAATCTGGTTCTGCCTGATCGAACAGGATGGTTACCTTAGGGTTGTTAAGAATGATTGTACCGCGTTAAATTTCGATTAACTGTCACAAATATAGAAGTATTGATTGTATGTTTGAACTATCTAAGTAGTACCTTACAACAACGTTTTTGTATTAAAAAACCTACTTTATAAGACAGATTATAGAAAATACCCAATAAATTTGCGGCTATTGCGAGGAAATGGCGAATTTTCTAACATTTAACCCTCTATTTGAACGTAGTAATAACCTGACCATCATACATGAAAAGAATTGCAGTATTTACTTCCGGCGGAGATGCACCCGGTATGAACGCCTGTATCAGAGCCGTAGTACGGGGAGCGGTGTATCATGGCGTCGAAGTCTTTGGAATAAGAAAAGGATATAACGGAATGATCGCGGGCGACATGTTTCAGATGTCCTCACATTCGGTTAGCAACATAGTGCAGCGGGGCGGTACCATTCTCAAATCGGCCCGTAGCAAAGAGTTCATGACACCCGAAGGAAGGAAAAAAGCCTACGAGGCGCTCAAAGAGCACGGCATCGAGGGGCTGATAGCCATTGGCGGAAACGGTACGTTTACCGGTGCCATGATTTTTCAAAAAGAATACGGTATTCCTACCGTAGGTGCGCCCGGCACAATCGACAACGATCTCTACGGTACAGACTATACCATTGGCTTTGATACGGCCGTCAACACGGCTCTGGACGCCATTGACCGCATCAGGGACACGGCCAGCTCACACGACCGGATTTTCTTTATTGAGGTAATGGGCCGTGACTCCGGCTACATTGCCATCCAGTCGGGAATTGCCGGTGGGGCCGAGCTGGTGATGGTACCCGAGGTATTGACACCTATTTCGGAAGTGATCGAAACGCTGCAGCAGGGCTGGAAACGCTCCAAGTCTTCGTCTATCGTGGTGGTAGCCGAAGGAGACGAAGAGGGCAATGCCGCGCAGGTAGCCGATAAAATCAAAAGGCAGGTGGAAGGCGACGTGGATATCCGTGTGACTACCCTGGGGCATACCCAACGCGGCGGGACACCTTCGGCCCAGGACCGGATTTTGGCGAGCCGTCTGGGGCTGGGAGCCCTGGAAGGCCTGCTGGCCGGACAAAAAAACGTCATGGCCGGCATCATCAACAACGAGCTGGTGTATACGCCATTTGAAGATACGATTCGCCTGCCCAAGCCTATTAATGAGGACTTACTGCGCATGGTGAAGATTCTGAGCATCTAGCATACCAAGTTAAAGCCACTTGCGCACCAGCGCCAGAAAATACAAAGTAACGGGCTAGCAATAGCCCATTACTTTGTACACCAGGTAGCCTACCCATTCGCGCCACAGCAGGTGCGCGTAGCCAAACATTTCCGGATCGGGCCTGAGGTAATCTCTCAGCGTGGGGGTTCGGAAAGCTCCGTACAAATCCGCCGGAAAAACGGCAGGATCTATACCCGCTTTCTGAAAGCAGCCAACGGCCCTCCGTAAGTGGAAAGAGGAGGTGATGAGCATAAAACGGCCACCGGGAAACTGTTTTTGTAGCATTTCAGCCGAATTGACGGCGTTTTGCCGGGTATTTCTCGATGCTCCTTCCAGCAGTATATCGGCTCGGGGTACCCCCCACTTTTCCAGCAGCAGCGCCGACTGCTGCCCGTCGTCAAGTTTGAGCTTCATGATACGGGGCTGATCGGCTCCGCTAATGAGAATTTTGTTAATTTTTCCGGCTTTGTAAAGCAAATACGTCTGCAAAAGGCGATCTGCGTGCCGACTGAGCCCGGGGTGGTCGGAGGTAGGGGTAGGTAAGCCCACCATGCCGCCCGTGAGCACAATACCCACATCATAGACGCCCTCCACGTCGGCTATGTTTCTGGGGGCATACTCCCACCACTGAAACGCCTTGTGCACCAAAAACGCATTGCACAGCACGTACAGCATAATGAGTACGGTGAGGGTGGCTTTTTTGGCATTAGAGCGATTTTTGGTAAACCAGGCGTAGACCAGCAGGATGAGTATAAAACTCAGGGGCATCAGAAAGAAATCAACGGTCTTGGAGAGAAAAAAGAACATGTGGGTACGCGTGGGAACGATTATGTCGTTTTGATGTTAAATTTGCGAAAGAAATTGTTTTTCGAAAAAGTAAAAGTATGAAAAAAGGTTTGTTCTCAACCATTTTCCTGGGCGTGTTGGCAGGCTTGCTGGCGTCGGTACCTGCATTCGCGCAGGGGTACCGTATCGACGTCACCCTCAACGGCCTGAAAGATACTACCTGTATCCTGGGACATTACAATTACAGCAACCAGCAATTTCTGGCCAAAGATACCGCCCGGGTCGATGGGCGGGGCCATCTGGTATTTGAAGATTCCAAAGCACTGCCCGGAGGGTTGTACCTGATTTTACTGCCCGGCAATCGCCGGTGGGTGGAGATGGTGTATTCCGGTAAAGAGACCAATTTCTCGCTCAGCACCGATACCACCAACATAGTGAAAAATATGATGGTGAAAGGCTCGGAGGAAAACCGCCTCTTCTACGAGTATCAGCAGCAACTAGCGCAGATCATGCAGGAAGCCGAAGCCGCTTCGCTCGAAAAAAAGGTAAAAAACGACCCGGCAAGCACGGCTCTGGCTGACAAAAAAATGCAGGAAGCGCAGCAGAAGTTTAACAGCTATCGCAAGAAATTCATCGCGGATAATGCCGGTACCTTTACGACCAAACTGTTGAAGGCCTCCTTCGACCCCGAGATTCCGGAAGCGCCGGTTTTGCCCAACGGCCGGCAGGATTCCACCTGGGTATTCAACTACTACAAAGCGCACTACTGGGATAATTTTGATTTTTCGGACGAGCGTTTGTTGCGGGCCCCCTTCATCAAGCCCAAGCTGGAACGCTACATCAAAGAACTGGTAGTGCAAACGCCTGACTCCCTTATCAAAGATGCCGACGCCCTGATCAAAAAAGCGGCTGCCAATAAAGAACTGAAATCATACATTGTTTACTACATTACGAGCGAGTATGAAAACACCAAGGTAGTAGGTACCGAAGGAGTGTTTG
>CATMVR010000409.1 GCA_950075905.1 uncultured Persicitalea sp.
GCATTGCGGAAGTATGCCCCCTGCCGGGCCAGTTTGTCCATTTCGGGCGTACGAACCAGCTTATTTCCCGCGTAGCCCAGGGCATCCCAGCGTTGGTCGTCGGTGAGGATGAAGATAATGTTGGGCCGGGCTGCGTTCGGCTTTTGAGCGGTCTGTTGGGCCTGGGAAGGCTTCGCCCAGATAACAGTGACCAGGTATAGGAAAATAAGAAAAAAACGACGGCCTGCGCGCATGGGGTTCAGGTTTTAGTATTAGACAATCACAATGAGATATAATAAAGGCGGGTTTCGCCATTATTTACCTCTACCATTCTATGACTATCCAGGCGCATGATTTACTTAGTGGAGTCCAAAAAAATGGTAGATTAGAATGGTTGAGGACACCGCCTAAACCTCGGTTTTCAGATTGAGATGTTTATCAGTCCTCTGGCAATTAAAATGTGAGCTATTGTAAATCTAACGCACATTCGAACTTATCAATTTGATATACAGATAACTAATACTATAAAATTTCAGAACATATTGTAGATTTTTCGAGCAGCTACAAGCAGGTCGCCTCGCTGAGGCTTTTCGGTGGCGTCAAAGCAACACTACTGGAAACTTTTACCTAGAGATTTATAGTAAATTCATGTTAAATTTATCGACTTGATAGTTAACATCTTGCTATAACACCTCCCTCAATCCCTCCTTTTTAGGAGGGAAGCTGCACGAATCACTTGAATTACCATCGGTTAGCTGTTTTAACACATTAACCCACTACCGCTTCGCCCGGTCAATCGCTTTCAACAAAGAAGTTTCGTCCGACGTATCCAGCCCTATTTCCCAGATCATTACACCGCCTAAACCTCGTTTTTTGGCCAGGCGGGTTTTGGCTTCGATGGTATTGATGCCGTTGTAGAAAGCGCCCTTCCAGTAGTCGTCGTAAGGGCTGGCTCCATCGGCAATGAGTTGCCGGTAGGTAGGCCCAAACTGCCCGAAGCCTTTTTTGGAGTAAAACGGCAGACCGATAATGGCCTTGGAAGCCGGAACGCCCCGCTGATCTACCCAGTAGTCAATACTCTGCACGGCGTAGGCATAGGGCGAGTGAGCTTTGAGAATATCCCCACCGTAATCGCCGTCGTAGGCCATCAGGTTCACCCAGTCCAGTTTATCCAGGGCTTCCTTCTTCATGCCGAAGCCTTTTTTGCCACTAGCCACTACGGCGGCGGTTAGCTTTTTGTTGATCGCGTGCAGTGAGTCCGACAGCTCATTTACCAGCTCTACGTAGTCGTCGGCCGAGCGGTGATCTTCGTCGGGGTACTCCCAGTCCAGGTCCACGCCGTCGAGGTTGTACTTCCGCACCAGGTCCATAGTACTTTTCACAAAAGTATGCCGGCCTTCGGTGCGCTCCGCCATGCGGTGAAAACGGCTATCGTCGCCGCCGCCATCGCCAATGCCCCAGCCTCCGATGGAGATAAATACTTCGGCGCCGTTGTTTCTGTGGGCATAGGCTACCAGTCGTTTCAGGATGCTATCATCTTTGAGGGGGATGAGGGTATCGCCACTGGGCGCGGGAATCGAAAACGAGTAGTTGATATGCGTGAGGTATTCCAGCGGCAGACTTTCGGGCTCCGCCGAGCGGGGGGTATAGTAGCCAACTACCTTAAATTCGTCCTGGGTGGCCGTAGCTTTTTGGGCCGTTTTGCAGCCCGAGGCTACTATGCAAATGAACAGAAACAGGGGAATGTAGCGCTTGAATGGAATCATAAGTTCTAAATTTTTCTAATTGGTTAATCTTGTGCAGGTTGCTGGAAAAGGGATCAGGCAAATGCCTGCTCGTAGTCTTTTTCCGAGAAGCCGAGGGCTACCACTTCTCCGTCGGCATTTTCAATCAGCGGGCGCTTAATGGCCGATGTATGGGTCTCCAGCAGCGCCGCCGCCGAAGCCGCGTCGGTTA
This sequence comes from uncultured Persicitalea sp., assembly GCA_950075905.1. Classification (GTDB taxonomy): domain Bacteria; phylum Bacteroidota; class Bacteroidia; order Cytophagales; family Spirosomataceae; genus CATMVR01. Next base: position 1,936 of record CATMVR010000409.1, read on the forward strand.
CGGCGGCTTTCTCCTCGTCGGACAGCTTACGCCAGGTCATGCCCGAGCGGTTCACGAGTTTTTCCCAGGGAAGCTGGGTCAGCCAGCTATCCAGTTTCGCCAGGCTGATTCCCTGCTTTTTGTAGTCATGAAACTGGTAGGCTACGCCCTGGTTATCGAGCCATTTGCGGGCTTTCTTTACTGTGTCGCAGTTGGGTATTCCGTAAAGTGTCAGCATTTATGTACTTTGAGCTTGTTTAACGGAAGGCAATTTATAAAAAAATTTAAAAAATAGCACATCCCGTGGTCGGTTATGTGCTACCGCCCCCGGGAAACTCAAAACCTTCTCCACTTCTCAACCGTTTCTCCTGCATGAAACTAACACTCCGTACCCCCGTAGCCGCTCCTCTCCGTACCGTTTGGGAAGGATTTGACGAAAATTTGTTTAAAAAACTAAGTCCACCCTTCCCGCCCGTTCGGCTGGTGCGGTTTGACGGCAGCCATGCCGGCGACGTGGTGTCGCTTGAACTGAACTTCCTGCTCTTCAAGCAAAAATGGACCAGCCACATCACCGAGCAGAACGAAACTTCCGAAGAGATTTACTTCGTGGACGAGGGCCGGCAACTGCCTTTCTTCCTGTCGTACTGGCGGCACAAGCACCGGCTGATCCGCTCAGAATCCGGCGGCACTATCATCGCCGACGAGATCGAATACCGCACGCCGATTATTCTTTTTGACTACCTGATGTACCCGCTCCTGTGGGCGCAGTTTGCCTACCGGGGGCCGATCTACAAGCGGTTGTTTTCGTAGTAGTTAAGAGATTTTTTCATTTTTATCGGCAGATTTCGGTGTTTTGCTTCTTTTGGGTAAGACACCTACCTCACTTTAACTATGAATCTCGACCTGCAAGAAAAAATAATCATCGTGACGGGCGGCGCCAAAGGCATCGGCGAAGGCATCTGTCAGATCCTGGCCGCCGAGCGGGCTATTCCCGTGATCGTGGGACGCAACGAAGAAGACAATATGGCTACCGTCCACCGCCTGGAAGCTGGTGGCGGCAAAGCTTATGCCGTCACCGCTGAACTGTCACACCCCGACCAATGCGCCAACGCCGTGGCCGATATAGCGGCCCAGTTTGGCCGGATCGACGGCCTGGTCAACAACGCCGGCGTCAACGATGGCGTCAATCTGGAGCATGGCAGCTACGAAGCATTTGTGGCTTCATTGCACAAAAATCTGGTACACTACTACCTGATGGCTCACTATGCTCTACCCTATCTCAAAAAATCGGGTGGTGCCATCGTAAACATCGGCTCCAAAACCGCCGAAACCGGGCAGGGGGGTACCTCCGCCTACGCCGCCGCCAACGGCGGGCGCAACGCCCTCACCCGCGAATGGGCCGTAGAGTTGCTGCCGTATAACATCCGGGTCAATGCGGTCATTGTAGCCGAATGTTTCACCCCCATGTACGCCGACTGGATCAAAACCCTGCCCAATCCCGAAGAAAAACTGGACGAAATCAACGCCAGAATTCCGCTGGAAAACCGTATGACGACGGCCGAGGAAATTGCCAACATGGTGGTGTTCCTGCTTTCGAGCCGGTCGAGTCACACCACGGGTCAGCTGATCCATGTAGATGGGGGGTATGTGCATCTCGACCGGTCGTTGGCTGCCTTGTGACACATCCTGTTATGCATACTGAAAAGACAGCTTTCTTCTCTCATCATAGCTGTCTTTCTCCTAAATGAAGTAGTCCTAATGGCCGCTACGGCATGATATTTTCTGCAATGGATAAGAAGTAGTTGCCAGGTTGAGAAGCACATCATGGCCCAAACCAACGTCAACTACTTTTCATTTATCACAGACATCCATGACACAGCAACAGACACAGGGCATTATTCTTTCACTCGGTAGCGTCAACGCAGATTTTCAGATCAGGCTAGACCGAAAAGTAGGAGAAACCACTACCCAACTGGCCAGTGATTTCCGCCGTTTCAGCGGAGGCAAGGCCGCCAATGTGGCCTATCTAGCCCGCAAACTGGGTGCGAAGGCTTCGTTACTGGCACGGGTAGGCAACGATGACCTGAGCCAGCAGGCATTAGGTACCCTCAGTGAAATGGGTATTGATCTAAGCCAGGTAGAGAAGGTGCCGGATGCCTCTACCGGCTTCTCCGTGATTATGGTACCTCCTGATGGCAAAAAGAATATTGTGCTGGCCAACAACGCAAACGATGCCTGGCAGAAGTCAGACTGTGATAAAGTGAAACAGGCTATTGCGGATGCTCCGGCAGATTCGGTGCTGGTGGTAGACTACGAGGTACCTGCCTTTGTGGTAGAGGCCGCGATCAAAGCCGCCCACGCAAGAGGCTTTTCGATTGTTCTGGACCCATCCCCCCCTGACCGGGTAGATAAGGAGCTATACCCGCTGATCGACTTTCTGATACCCGACGCCTCCGAAACCGAAAGCCTGACGGGCATTCCGGCTACGTCGGCAGAGGAAGGCAAAAAAGCGGCCCAAAAGCTCCTCCGGGAGGGCGTGCAGCACGCGGTAGTAAAACTGGAAGACGGTGGTTGCGTTGTCGCCCATGCCGATACCCTGCTGCATGTGCCTGCTTTCGAAGTTGAGGTGGTCGATACCACCGGCGCGGGCGATGCCTTTGCCGGAGCGCTGGCCGTTGCTCTGCTCGAAAAGCGGAGTCTGGCCGATATAGCCTGCTTTGCGGTAGCCGCCTCGCACGCGGCAGTAACGGCTTACGGCTCGCAGCCAGCTTATCCCTCACGCGAAAAACTCAACTCATTTTTTGACAAAATAAGTGCTCAGGTAAAAGAACTACATGCATAACGACATAGGAACTTTTGAGGAGTGGAGTATCCGCTACGATCATTACGATGCCACCGACGAGGATCGTCGCGAGGCCCTCTTTGCCCTGGGCAACGGGTACGTAGTGAGCCGGGCCGCCACCCCAGAATCCTCAGAAGACAGGCTGCACTACCCCGGTACCTACCGGGTGGGCTGCTACAACCGGCTCACCACGACGATAGAAGGCAGGGACGTTGAAAATGAATCGCTGGTCAATCTGCCCAACTGGCTGTTGCTTCGCTTTCGGATAGAGGATGAAGGCTGGTTTTCGATGGAAGACGTGGAGATACTTGACTACCGGCAGGAACTGCACATGGATCATGCCCTGCTCGAACGTAGCTTCCGTTTTAAGACAAAGCAGGGGCGAATCTGCCAGCTGTATGAGAAACGATTTGTGAGTATGGCGCAGGAACACCTGCTGCTCCTGCAGCAGGAAATCACGGCCGAAAACTGGTCAGGTACCCTGGAAATATGCAGCGGTCTGGACGGAGCCGTACGCAACAATAACGTAGCCCGCTACGCACCCTTTTCAAAACATCACCTCGAAACCCTTTCTGCCGACCGTATCG
>CATMVR010000410.1 GCA_950075905.1 uncultured Persicitalea sp.
CCTGGCGCCCAGCTCACTCCCACCTTGCGAGGCCCTATGCTGAACACGACTTCCTGGAATCGTCTTCGCTACAGCGCCTACGCGCCTCTCTACGATGCGCTCGTAGCGCCCGCGTTGCGCAGACCAAGACGTGTCGCGCTCAGCCAAGTGGACTGGGAACCCGGTATGCGCGTTCTCTTGGTGGGAGCAGGGACGGGGCTGGACCTCCCCTTTTTGCCCCACGAGTTAGAAATACACCTGACCGATCTCACCCCTGCGATGGTCCGGCGCGCCAGCGCCAGGGCCGAGCTCGACCCACCGATGTTAGCCTGCGAGGCTACGGCCACCACGTCCCAGTCCTGTTTCAGGAGCTTTCCCAAACCAATCAGGATAACGGCGTGCACCAGCACAATGACGCAGATAATCACCAGCAGCCAGACGGCCAGGGTACCATCCTGCATCAGGGCAGGAATATCGCAGTAGGCACCAATCACCGCCAGAAACAGGTAGATCAGAAACATACCCAGCACCCGGCTCCCCCGCAACCGGCTCACGACCGGAAACTGCGCCAGCACCAGGGCGAGCGTGGTGATGGTCAGTATATTGGGAATCAGCGGGAAATAAGTGGCAAACCAGTCGGCCAGAAATACGGTCCCGAACGCCAGCGCCGTCAGGAGTCCCACGTCCATCGGGTTGATGGTTTCCATATCCTCAAAGCCACCCGGTGCAATGGCCGCCGCATCGGCTTTGGGCTGTAAGGTGGCTGTGCTTTTTTTCCCGCGCAGCACTGTAGGCAGCGCCAGCGTTGCGATCATCCACAGGGCGGTGACGATATTGTCGGCGGCAGTGGTTGCGGCGTACAGGGTACCCTCGCGGGCCATGCCGTAGTGAATGGCCACGGCGTTGAAATTCAGGCTCCCACCAATGTAGGTACCCGTCAGCATGCCCGCCAGCGCGTAAAACTTTTCTCCCAGCAGAGTAGCCACATCAAAACTCCGCATCGCTATCCCTACACCTACCATCGTGCCCAGCGTACCCACCAGAAACATCCCGATCATGGCCGGTCCGGCGCGGCGTACACTTTTGAGATTGACACTCAACATCAGGAAAAAGATGGAGATCGGGGCCACGTAGGCAAAGATGCCGTCGTAGATGACCGTAGGCGTGGTGGAGGAAGGAATCAGCCCCAGATTGGCGGTGATGGCGGTGAGCAGAATGACCATCAACGCCGTGCCCAGATGCCGGAAGTAGGGCTTGGTAGCGAGCCATTCGCACACCACTACATTGATACACAGCACAGTGAGAATAAACAAAGGATGGGTTGTCATGAAAAAAGGCAGGAGGTAGGTTAAGAAGAAAAAACAAGATAGATAAAAATGTCAGAAAGGCGACGCCACCCGAGGCGATTTTGCTGGTTTATGGATTTTTCATTCTAACGGCAAACGGCTACCTTAACGAAAATTTTATCATCAGCGCAATTCCCAAAACCAAATAGGCCCATCTTCTTCATTCTATTCCCAAATCATTTATGCAAAAAGCCCTTTACCTCTCTTTTATCTGGCTCCTTTGTGGGCTACTTACACAAGCCCAAAACCGCGCTCCGAAAGTAGATGCCGACGTAGTAACTAGCAGTCAGGTTACGATCAAAGGCAAGCGGGTACCCTACACAGCCACGGCGGGCACGCAGCCCGTCTGGGACGAGGCAGGCCAGCCCATCGCCAGTCTGTTTTACGTCTACTACGAGCGCTCCGACGTCAGCGACCGCGCCGCCCGTCCGCTTGTCGTCTCCTTCAACGGCGGCCCAGGTGCGGCCTCCTGCTGGATGCACATCGGCTACACCGGCCCCAAGCGCGTCAATATCGACAGCGAAGGGTACCCCGTGCAGCCTTACGGTGTGCAGGACAACCCCAACTCCATTCTGGACGTGGCCGATATAGTGTTCGTGGAGCCGGTCAATACCGGCTTCTCGCGCATGCTGTCGGATACCATTCCCAAGAGCAAGTTCTTTGGCGTCAATGCCGACATCAAGTACCTGGCCGGCTGGCTCAATACTTTCGTTACCCGCAAAAACCGGTGGAGCTCGCCCAAGTACCTCGTGGGCGAAAGCTACGGCACCAACCGCGTGTCGGGCCTCGCGCTGGAATTGCAAAATGCTAGCTGGATGTACCTCAACGGCGTGGTGCTGGTATCGCCCACCGGCCTGGGTATTCCGCGCGGCACGGTGGTAGATGCCGCCAATTTTCTGCCCTACTACGCCGCTACCGCCTGGCACCATAAAGTACTGCCACCCGATCTGCAACAGAAAGACCTGGTAGACATGCTGCCCGAAGTGGAGCAGTTTACGATCAACGAACTCATTCCGGCCATTACCAAAGGCGGCTTTCTCGATCCCGCCGAGCGGAAACGCATCGCCGCCCGCATGGCCCGCTACTCGGGGCTATCGGAAAAGGTAATTCTGGAACATAACCTGATGGTACCTCCTAATTTTTTCTGGAAAGAACTCCTGCGCGACCGCGGCTATACCGTGGGCAGGCTCGACTCCCGCTACCTGGGCATCGACCGCATGGGCGCGGGCATGGGGCCCGATTACTCGCCCGAGTACACTTCGTGGCAGCATTCCTTTACACCCGCCATCAATTACTACCTGCGCGAGGTACTCAACTACAAGACCGATCTGAAATACTTCATCGCCGGCCAAACCCGCCCGTGGAGTCGCGAAGGTGCCGATACCGACCGCACCGGCGAAAACCTCCGGCAGGCCATGGCCCAAAACCCCTACCTGAATGTCCTCGTACAATCGGGCTACTACGATGGCGCCTGCGACTACTTCAACGCCAAGTACGATATGTGGCACCTCGACCCCAGCGGCAAGCTCAAAGACCGCATGGACTGGAAAGGCTACCGCAGCGGCCACATGATGTACCTCCGCGACGAGGACGTGATTACGTCGAATGAGGATATACGAGCGTTTATTTTGCGGACGCTGCCGAAGAAAGATCAGCCGGCGAAGTATTAGCATGGCGGTCGGCGGTCAGCTTTTGGCTGTCGGCTTGATTTAAATGAGTGAGTGAGGCAACGCGCTACCCACCCCGGCCCTAGGGGCCGCCCCTCCCAGGAGGGGAATTAACAAAAATCCTCTCTTTGAGAGGGGTGGTTTTACTCTCTGACGTAGTCGAGAGTAAAACCGGGGTGTGTAAAGCACAACGCTCCCAAACCAACCATCAAACTAACAAAACATGAAAAAATATACCTTACTCCTATTCCTAACGGCAGTATGTAGCTTGCCGCTGCTAGCGCAGAAACCAGCCCCCTCCTCCCCCCACGCCCTGAAACTGGACCTGGACTCCACCATCACCACCTCCCATACCGTCACCATCAAGGGCCAAAAGGTACCCTACACGGCGCAGGTAGGTACGCAGCCCGTGTGGGACGAGGCCGGGAAGGCCATTGCGGGGGTGTTTTATACCTACTACGAGCGCACCGATGTGAAAGACCGCGTCAACCGGCCGCTGGTGATTTCCTTTAACGGCGGACCGGGTACCGCTTCGGTATGGATGCACCTGGCCTATACCGGGCCCAAACTGCTCAACGTAGACAGCGAGGGCTACCCGCTGCAACCCTACACCGTGAAAGACAACCCCCACTCCATTCTGGATGTGGCCGATATTGTGTTTGTAGACCCCGTCAATACGGGTTACTCGCGCATGGCGGGCAAGGAGACGCCGCAGGCCAAGGCGAAGTTTTTTGGCGTAAACGTGGATGTGAAGTACCTGGCCGACTGGATCAGTACCTTCGTGAGCCGCCACAACCGTTGGCTGTCGCCCAAGTACATCATCGGCGAAAGCTACGGCACCAACCGCGTGTCGGGCCTGGCGCTGGAATTGCAGAATGCCAACTGGATGTACCTCAACGGCGTCATTCTGGTGTCGCCCACCAACCTCGGCATCGACCGCGAAGGGCCCGTGGGGGCGGCCAACCTCCTCCCCTACTACGCCGCCACGGCCTGGCACCACAAGGTACTCCCCGCCGACCTGCAACAAAAGGACCTAACGCAGATGCTACCCGAAGTAGAAAACTTCACCACCAACGAGCTGATACCGGCCCTGGCGATGGGAGGTTTTCTGGAACCCGATAAGCGCAAGGCTATCGCCGCCCGCGTGGCCCGCTACTCGGGGCTATCCGAAAAGGTAGTGCTGGAACATAATCTGCAAATCCCGGTGAATTTCTTCTGGAAGGAACTGCTGCGCGATCAGGGCAAGACCATCGGCCGCCTCGATTCCCGCTACCTGGGCATCGACCGCATGGACGCCGGTGAGCGCCCCGACTACTCACCCGAACTAACGTCCTGGCTACACTCGTTTACGCCACCCATCAACCTCTACTTCCGCGAGGTATTAGGCTACAAAACCGACCTGAAATACTATATGTTTGGGCCGGTGAACCCGTGGTCGCGCTCGGGGGAGAATACCGACAATACCGGTGAGAACCTCCGGCAGGCCATGGCCCAGAACCCCTACCTGCACCTGCTGGTACAATCGGGCTACTACGATGGGGCCTGCGACTACTTCAACGCCCAGAACAATATGTGGCAGATGGACCCGAGCGGCCGCCTCAAAGACCGCATGGATTGGAAAGGCTACCGCAGCGGCCACATGATGTACCTCCGGCAGGAAGATCTGCAAGCCGCCAATGACGATTTGCGGGCGTTTATTTTGAAGGCTACACCTAAGAAGGGGGTGCCGGCGAAGTATTGAGTTTGGGCTTTCGGCGGTCAGCGGTCGGCTTTCGGCTTTTGGTGGTGCTTAGGTGTGGATGTGGAATACCTACGCTGAACCGTAAATAGTAATCTGCCTGAAAATCGTTATCTTTAACAGAGAGTTAAATCTGCTTTATGATGGAAACTTTGAAATATATCCGACGCGTGGATGAAAACAACCGGCTTACGATTGAACTACCGGACTCCTTTCGTGAGCAGGAGGTAGAAGTGGAGGTGAGCATCGTGGAAAAGACGGAGAATAAGCCTGCTTCTGAAATGACAAAGGAAGAAAAACTGGCCATTCTGAAAAAATACGAAGGGTCCTGGCCCCAATGGACTCCTGATGTCGACCTCGAAGACGAATGGTACAGACAATAGATATCTTGCTCGACTCCTCGATTCTGATAGAGTATTCGAAGGGAACAAAACATGAGTTGATGATAGAGATGCTGATGCACCCAGCGACCCGACTTTATTATGAAACGACGGCGATGAGTGAGTACCTGTATCACTTTCTAGGTTATCACGGAGAGAAAGCACCCCGAACGCTCAAAGAAAATGAGCGGATAGTAGAAATCCTGACGGTATACGATCCA
>CATMVR010000411.1 GCA_950075905.1 uncultured Persicitalea sp.
CCTGCCGTACCCTCGGCATCATACTGAGCCGATGGGCTGGTGATTACCTCCACCGACTTAATCTGATTGGCCGGTAGCTGCTGCAGGGCATCGGCAATACTGCTGGCCATTACGGCCGAGGGCTTGCCGTTGATCAGTACCCGTATGTTGGAGCTACCGCGTAGTTGCAGGTTACCGTCCAGATCTACGCTCAAGCCGGGCACTTTTTTCATCAGGTCGGCCGCCGTTGCCCCCGGATCAAGGTCTTTTTCGGCATTGTAGACAATTCGGTCGAGTTTATCCTCGATCAGGGCTCTTTCGCCGATGACCGAAACCTCCTTCAAAGTTTTAGCGCTTCGTTGCAGAGCAATGGTACCCAGCTGTACCAGTTCCCTACCACTTCCCACCATAAACGGGCTACCCTTGAATGCCTCAAAGCCCAGTGAGCTAATAGAAAGCCGGTACTCTGCCGCCGATACCCCGGCTATGATAAACCGACCTTTGTCGTCGGTAATGGTGCCGTCTACAATCTTACCCGTAGCCGTATGGACGAGGGCCACAGAAGCGTACTCTATGGGAGTCCTGGCGGTAACATCCTCAATGGTACCTATAATTTTGCCGTCTCCTTTCAAAACGGGCTGAGCTACTGCCAGGGCTGCTCCCGAAGGTTTGGGAGCAGGACCCTGGGCGAGTGTTAGCCGGGCGGTAAGTAGACCCACGGCGGCCAGAAGGAGTAATTTTTTCATGGCTAATAGATGAAAACGTGAATAGTTAAGTGAAAAATTAAGATTTGCATACCTTGACCAGGCTTCCTTACCAGCCTGGTTATTTGACTGCAAGCTTAACTACTGCCGAAATGCCATTAAATAAAATGGGACGGAAAGACCGGAAATTGGGACGAGATGGTGCACCCGTATAGGTATACGTTTCATCGTCGGATCTGAAACCAAAGATTTCATGATGCAATAAGGTTAGTTGAAAAATTTTGTGCAAAGCACTTTGAAAAACAAAGTTCATGACCAAAAAAAATAAGCGCGTTTTTTCTATATTTAAAAGTACTTTGAAATACAAAGTAAAGTCAAGATTTTCGAATAGTCAATAGCAGAAGTAAAATTTTATGCAAACAGGCTGTCGTATGTCTTTAGAATGCTTCACATACCTGCCTCATCCCGCCTCCAAAGGAGGGAAAACCAATTGGGTTTGGGGAGGTCAAACCAACTTTCCCGGTAAAAAGGCGTACTTTTTTTGTGATCCAACCCATAAATCAGGTCATTCGTCCCAGGTTTTTTCCGAAGCGGGTAAGGCTGGCTAATCTTGCTGCACCAAATGGTACGCACGGCTTTCCGAAGGGATCCATCAACAGGCAGCTCCCACTGTTCTCTCCTGATAGCAGCGTACGAATAAGGAGATAATCTGATTTCGTATACTTTCATGAAAAATCTTACATTAATGATCAATTTATTAAAGCATCCGGAGACATTCCGGAAAGCGGAGGCGGGGTTGGTGACTTCGGTGTATATGATCCTGGTTTTTTCAATGGCCACTGCCGGGTTGGACGATACCCCCAAGATCCATTTCGACGAAGCCCGGCTGCCTTTTGGCTACTACGAAAACTACGTTTTTCCAAATCTGATCCGGTATACGGTGCTATTTGGTGCCTTTCTGCTGTTGCATTTCCGGTTGGTTCCACCGCTATTTCAGAAAGAGGAGGTATTCTCCCACGCCTTCTTCATTTTCCTGACCTTCCTGGGCACCGGTCTGTTACTTGGTGTGGCAGATACCTACACCCGCTACTACCTGTATGGTACCTACAACACCGAAGAGGTGGTGTATAGCATAGTGTTTCGCGATAGCCTCATAGATGCCTTCGTGCTTGTGCTGCTGGTGGGTATCTATTCTGTGCTGAGGCACGCAGGGCAGCTGGTAATCAACGACTCAGAGACCATTCAGCCCCGGTACCGCACCATTTCCAAAGATAGCCTGGTGGCCCTGGCAGTGTGGTTTATCAGCCTGGTACTGCTGGTCATCGCCGAGATGGACGCAGAGCTGGTGCTCGGTTGGGGCATCGTAATACCTTCGGCTCTGGCGTTGTATATTTTTGCGTTTTTTCGACTCATACCTGCCTCACTTGCTACCAAAAGGCCTTTTCTGTACTACATGCTACGGATAGTCCTCACCCTGGTAGCGGCGGTGATTCCGTTGTTGTTCATTCTGATCGCCCTCACCAATGACCCCGATATATCTCTGGGGATCGTATTTTTCAATACCACGTGTCAGTTTTTAATAACAGCACCACTGGCCTGGATACTTTTCAAGCGCTATGCCCGCGACAACGAAGAGCTTTTTACTCTGAAAAAAGAGCTTGGGCAGACCTACGCCAGCGTAGACTTTCTCCGCTCGCAGATCAACCCTCATTTTTTGTTCAATGCCCTGAATACCATCTACGGAACGGCCATTCAGGAAAAAGCGGAGCGTACCAGCGAGGGTATCGAAAAACTGGGCGACATGATGCGCTTCATGCTGCAGGAAAATATGCAGGAAAAAATTCCGTTGGTGCGCGAAACGGAGTACCTCACTAATTATATAAGCCTGCAAAAGCTTCGCACCGACCCTATACCCACCATTCTGGTGCAGGTCGAGATACAGCAACCGACCCATCCCGTTCAGATTGCCCCCATGCTGCTGATCCCCTTTGTGGAAAATGCCTTTAAGCACGGCATCAGTTTCCGCGAGCCTTCTCATATCATGATTTCCCTGGAAGTGAAAGAGCACGTCCTGCATTTTGATGTCCACAACAGCAAGCACGACCGCCAGGGGAACGACCCCGAGAAAAACAACAACGGCATCGGTTTGCCCAACGTCCGGCAACGCCTGCAGCTACTATACCCTGGTCGGCACGAGCTGATGGTCCGGGAAAACGTCCGGGAGTTTTTTGTTCATCTTACCATCCGGTTGCAGTAGATGCAGCCCTTCAATCCGCATAGGTTAGCTTGTCTTGTACAGGCTACCTGAGTACTTTTATGTTATGGTACAAACTGTTCCCACCCAAAGGTTATGATGAAGGCTATCGCGATAGACGACGAACCCATCGCACTCGAAATTGTAAAAGCGCACGCGTCAAAAGTACCGTTTGTATCGCTGATGGCGGAGTTTACCGACGCCTTCAAGGCCATGGAATACCTGCAGCAGGAAAACGTGGACCTCATTTTTCTTGACATCAAGATGCCTGATATTTCGGGCATCGAGTTTTTTCAGAGCCTGAGCAGAAAGCCCCTGCTCATTTTTACTACTGCCTATTCGGAACACGCCGTAACGGGGTATGAGCTGGATGCCGTCGACTATCTGTTAAAACCTTTTTCGCTGGCCCGGTTTATGAAAGGGTGCAACAAGGCACTGGAACTATACAATTTGCGCTACACCGTGGAAGAGCCGAACTACCTCTTTATCAAGACTGGCTACGAGCAAATCAGGGTGATGTTTGATGACATATTGTATGTGGAAGCGACGGAAAATTACGTCACTTTCCTCATGAGGGACAAAAGCATTCTTTCCCGCATGACCTTTCAGGAAGCCATACAGCTACTGCCAGCCGACCGGTTTGTAAGGGTACACCGTTCCTATTTTGTAGCTCTCGCCCATATCGAGCGGGCAGAGCGCCATCAGCTTAGCCTGGGCAAACACAAGGTACCCGTCAGTGAAGCCTACCGGCTCAACCTGATGGCCCTTCTCAATCGGTAAGGATTTTGGATTGCATTCAGGTTGAGATTGTTCAATTGGAGCAATTTATAAATTGAAGCGCTCATCACCCGGCTACGACACGGCGATTTGTTTGTTCGAAATAAAGGCCATAGCGTGAATGGCACTTCCTTCAAATTGGCTTTGTCAATAATGACAGCCAGCATACTGCCTGGTTGAGCAGGTGGCATGTCATATCCAAGTATGGGTTTCCCTACACCTACATGTACAATTACCCCTCAGACTGACATTTTGCATTAAAAGAGGTATGCTAATTTTTATGAACAAACACTATTTGATCAATCAAAAAGCGCCACTACCCGGTTATAGCTCATTTCCCGATAGTCTTCAATATACAAATCACAAGGCGGCAGTTCCTCTTTGGGATGGGACGTAAGTACCCCAACGACTTTCATTCCGGCGTTGATGGCGGCAGATACCCCCGAGAAGGAATCTTCGAACACCACGCAGTCGGCAGGTGATACGCCCAAACGCTGGGCGGAAGTAAGGTACACCTGCGGGTCGGGCTTGTGGGCGGTTACGTCCTCACTCGCCATAAACGACTCCATGTAGGCGGGCAGGTTGAGTTTGCCCGAAATGAGATCGAGGTTGGCGCGGGGAGCCGATGTAGCTACGGCGGTTTTGATACCGTTTGCTTTCAGATCTTTCACAAATTCAAAAAAGCCCCGAATTGGCTCTACGTTGGGTGCATAGATTTCACGGAAGAGGCTTTCCTTTTCGTCTTCCAACTCCAAAAACTCCTCTCCTACTATTTCCCGCTGCAAAAAATGTTTCAGGATATAGCTATTGCTTTTGCCGAACATGTGCTGGGCAAATTCCTCATCGGTAGGGCTCAGATCACGCTTAGCAAAAAAGGCGCGAAAAGCCTGGGAATGGTACGGGTTAGTATGGACGATCACTCCGTCCATATCAAAAATAACGGCTAGTTCTGTTTTCATACCACAAAGGTAGGGCACCAGACCGACATTTACTCCCAGATTACCTCAATTGCGCGATCTTTGAGATCGATGGTCGTATACTCCTCGCCGTTCTGTTTTTTCAAACTGATCTTGCCATTCTGTACTTTGGCAACCTCCTGCGAAATCACATCTTTCTTATTCTTTTTGCGGTATACCACCACCAGCGCCTCTTTGGTATCTACCATCACTTCCACATTACGGCCGTTGGCCTTAATGGAAGAGTTGGTGGAAGGCAGGTAAGGTGCTTTGGACAAGGCCAGGGCACGGGACGCCAGCGGCACGCCATAACCTACGTAGTTATTGCCATAAGGGTACAGGTGGGCTGATTTCTCAATCAGATCCATGAGTTCTTTATTAGATAGCTTGGGGTTGGCCTCCAACAGACAGGCCGCAAAACCGGTAATGACCGGCGCCGAAAGTGAGGTACCATACAGCGAGAAGCAGGAAACGTTGGGTTTGAGGTAGGGCAGAAACTCCGGCCCGATGCTGCTGTACCCGATGCGGTTCCAGAGCCTCATGTTAGTGGCCCCAACGGCCAGTACCCCTTTGGCATCGTCGGGGGTAGAGATGATGCGCCAGTTTTTGTCCTCGCCCTCGTTACCGGCCGATACTACCAGCATGATACCTTTTTTATC
>CATMVR010000412.1 GCA_950075905.1 uncultured Persicitalea sp.
CCGCCGATATCCTGCAACAAATACGGGATCAGCGCCCCGCCGAAACCGTAGAGTTCAATAAAAACCTGGAAAAGATTATCGCTTTCCTGAACTTTATGCAAGCAGAAATGCCGGCTTTATACAAGAAGTTCGAAAGCCAGTACACTTAAAAAAATTTACTATAATTAGTTCTTTTAATACCGAACAAACCATTTATTCCCAAACAATATGAAATTTAAAATCAATAAGGTGGGATTTGCCGGACTACTCCTGCTTCTAACCAACGCCGCCTTCGCCCAGTCGGCGGATACCCTCCGCCTTTCGTTGGCCGAAGCCATACAGCTGGCGGTACAGCAAAACCCCCAGTTGCAAAGTACCCAGCTGGACGAAGAAATAAACCAGGCCAAAGTGCAGGAAGTAAGGGCCTCTGCCCTACCCCAGATCAACGGAGACGCTTCCTTTACGGATAATTTTCTGCGGGCTTCGCAGATTTTGCCGGGAGAAGTTTTTGGTCAGCCGGGTGAGTCCATTGCCGTTAAGTTCGGTACCCGCTACCAGATGGGAGCCAACGCTCAGATATCACAAACGCTCTACAATCCCTCGCTCACTATTGGTCTCAAAGCCGCCAAAGCCAGCCAGGGACTCTACGAACTCCAAACTTTCAAAAGTAAGGAAGACCTGATTTACAACGTAGTGAACCTGTACATGAAGTTACAGATGATTGAAAAACAGACCGAGCTGATTGATAGTAACCTGGGGCGCACCCAGCGCCTGATTGATATCACCAGTGCCCAGTTCAAGGAAGGAATTATCAAGAAAGTAGACGTGGATCAACTGAAAGTCAACTATACCAACCTGACCACGCAACTTTCCAATACCATGAATACCCGGGCTCAGCTCCTCAATAATCTGAAAACACTGATGAACGTGGATAGTGAGCAGCCCATCGCCATTACCGAAGTGGGCATCGAACCCGTCACGGTGTCGCAGCAGCTCGACCTGAGCGCCAACACCGACCTGGCCCTGGTAGACTACCAACGGAAGTTACAGGACCTCAACACCGCCAGCATCCGGGCGGGCTACCTGCCGTCGCTTTCGCTGATTGCCAACCTGGGCTACCAGGCGCAAACCAACGAACTATTTAACAGCACAGCCACGAAGGGCTTTGGCTCCGGCTTGTACGGCCTGCGGCTGAGTATCCCGATTTTTGACGGGTTTGCCCGAAAAAGCAAAATCACACAAAGTCAGTACCAATCACGTCAGTTGGAACTGAACCGCAAGTACCTGATGCGAAACGTGGAGAACCAGTTTGTGAACGCCCGCAACAATGTGCAGCAAAACCGGAAGGTACTGGTGGCGCAGGAAGAAAACATGCAAGTAGCCGAGGAGCTATACAACGTAGCCAAGCTATCCTACACCGAGGGAATATCGCCACTGTCGGAGCTGATCAACGCCGAGAACGGGTTGAAAGAGGCCCAAACCCAGTACCTGACCGCCATGTTGCAAATCAACCTGGCCGAACTGGATCTGATGCAGAGCAGCGGACAGCTGAGCCAGCTTATCAAGAATACAGCCCCGATCCAAAAATAAACCAGTCATACCCTACTAACAATAACTGCAATGAAAACCAACGCAAACAAATCCAAAACCAGAAATCTGCTCGTCGTAGGTACCCTTGTAGCCCTCTCCGGCTTGATCGGATTCCAGTTGTATGCCAATAAAAAGGAAATCAACGAACGGTCGACGGCCGTACCGCAGGGAGTGGCCGCTATGCCGGTCAAGGTAGCCAGTGCCGAAATGAGAAGCCAGGATAACAGCCTGCGCTTTACAGGCTCCTTTGAAGCCCGTAAAACACTACCCCTGACCGCGGAAGCCCAGGGTTCCATTACCCAGCTCAACATCCGGGAGGGACAAACCGTAGGCCGCGGCCAGGTAGTAGCCCGCCTCGATCCCACAACTATCCAGTCCAATCTGGCTACGGCCACGGCCTCGTACAACAACGCCGTCAAGAATAAGGAGCGTTATGAGCGTCTGGTTCAGGCCGGAGCTATCAGCCAGAAACAGTACGAAGATGTGGCCCTGAACGTAGAGAATGCCAGAGCTAACCTGACCAGTATTCAACAGCAAATGAAGTATACCGTGGTGAACTCGCCCATGTCGGGAATTATCGGCGAAGTAAAGGTAGAGCAGGGTAGCTTTGCCACGATGGGCATGCAGCTAGGTACCGTAGTAGATATTTCCAGCCTGAAAATGGTGCTGAAAGTACCCGAAGAAGATGTAATCAAACTGAAAAAAGGCCAGCCCGTCAGCATCCTGACCGACGTGTACCCCGACCATACCTTCAACGGTACCATCACGCTCATCAGCGTGCAGGCCGATGCCGGTCGTAAGTACGACGTGGAAGTGGAAGTCAAAAACAACAGCGCGTTCCCACTCAAAGCGGGGATGTTTGGTACTGCCTCACTGAATGCCCAAACCGGGGATCAGGGCGAGAAGCTGTTCATTCCACGGAAGTCCATCGTGGGCAGCGTAAAGGACGCCCAGGTGTTTGTGCTGGGGGCAAATAATAAGGTAGCTCTACGCAAAATTGAGGTACAGAATACTTCGGGAGAAGACGTGATTGTCCTGAACGGACTAACACCCAACGAAAAGGTGATCACCACCGGACAGATCAATTTACAGAAAGGCCAGGAAGTACGGGTGGTCGAATAAGTGGATAATTAAGGTTTAGAAAGCTTCTATTAATGCTTAGAAGCGGCCCCAGCGGGGCCTCACCTTAGTAGTTCAATTCCAGATTTAGACCCATAAGCCCCATCGGGGCGACATCTTAGGAACAAGGTATGTCACGGTGGGCACCTACCTACATTTTCAAATACCATTTGTAGTTGCTTGTTGAAGTCGCAGATAAAAACTTTCAACTTTCAACTCTCCACTTTCAACTAAACAATCATGAGTATTACCAAAGTATCCGTCAATAGACCTACCCTGGTGGTTGTGCTGTTCAGTACCCTCGTTCTGTTGGGTCTGCTGGGATACAGCCTGTTGACCTACGAATTATTGCCCAAAATCAGTTCGCCGGTGCTCACCATCACCACCGTATACCCCGGTGCCGCTCCCTCGGAAGTGGAAACGGCGGTATCCAAAAAAGTAGAGAGCGCCATCTCCACCCTCGAAAACCTGGAAAGTACCCAGGCGATTTCGCAGGAAGGAGTATCCATCGTAATCGCTACGCTGGAATACGGTACCGATGTGGATATGGCCTTGCAGGACGCCCAGCGGAAAGTCAACAGTATCAAGTCTACCCTGCCCGATGATGTAAAAGACCCAAGTCTGGGAAAGTTCTCGATCGACGAACTCCCCATCATGCGCATGGGTGCCTCATCCGACATGGACGAAACCCAGTTTACCACGCTCTTTGAGAAAACCATTCAGCCCGAGCTGGCCCGCATTGAAGGCGTAGCCCAGGTGAATGTGGTGGGAGGCGAAAACCGGGAAATCAAGATCAATGTCAACAACGACAAGCTCCGCTACTACAACATTTCGATTCTGCAAATCTCGAATGCCATTGCCCGCGCCAACCTGAACTTCCCCACGGGAAGCCTCAAAAATACCGAGCAGGATGTACTGGTGCGGCTGAGCGGAAAGTTCAGCAGTATGGATGAGCTTGCCAATTTGATAGTATCATCCAATCCCGACGGCAGTCAGGTGTACCTCAAAGACGTAGCCGAACTGTTCGACTCCAAGGAAGAGGCCAGCAGCTTGACCCGCATCAATGGCCAGACTTCCCTGGGGGTACTGATCACCAAAACCAGCGATGGAAATACCGTGGGCATCAGCGAAGAGGTAAAGAAAACCATGACCGACCTGGAAAAGCGCTACGAGGCCGAGAACCTGAAATTCACCATCGCCAGCGACAGCGCCGATTTTACGCTGGAAGCCGCCAACTCGGTGATCCACGACCTCGTGATTGCCATTGTGCTGGTGGCCTTCATCATGCTGTTCTTTTTGCACAATATCCGGAATGCCGTCATTGTGATGGTGGCCATCCCGGTATCCATTGTCGCCACTTTTGCGATCATGGCCCTGCTAGGCTTTTCCCTGAACCTGATGACTCTGCTAGCCCTTTCGCTGGTCGTGGGGATATTGGTTGATGATAGCATCGTGGTGCTCGAAAACATCCACATGTACATGGAGCAGGGCAAAACCGCCCGACAGGCCGCCATCGATACCTGGAAAGAAATAGGCATCTCGGTCACGTCCATTACGCTGGTCATTGTGGCGGTGTTCCTGCCCATTACGTTCGTGACGGGCATCGTGTCCGACCTGCTGTTCCAGTTCTCCATCACGGTAGTGGTGGCTACCCTGATCAGCTGGCTGGTGTCTTTCACCCTGACGCCCTGGTTGTCGAGCCGGTTTACCAAGCTTTCCCATCTGAGCGAAAAGAACGTGCTGGATCGTCCCCTGATCTGGTTTGAGAATTTGATTCAGGGCTTCCAGGACTTTTACCGGAACATTCTCGACTGGTCGCTAAACCACAAGCGCATTACCTTCACCGCCATCATGGCGCTGGTAGTTGCCTCTTTTGGCCTCATTGGCGGTGGGTTCATCGGGTTTGAATTTGTGTCGGGCGGCGATAACGGAGAGTTTCAAATCAAGGTGGAGCTACCCAAGGAAAGCCCCCTGGAACAAACCAACTACCTGACCCAGCAGGTGGAGCAGAAACTGCTCAAAGACCCCATGGTTACCAACGTGTTCACGACGGTGGGTGCTTCTGACGGTGGCAACATCGCCACGGGCGGCAACCCCTACCTGTCTACCCTGAACGTCAAGCTGGTACCCGCCGATCAACGGACCATGACGAGCAACGAATACGCCGCCAAAGTAAAGCTCGACTTGCAGGAAACCCTACCCGGTGCCAAATTTACCGCCTCTCCCGTGAGCATGGTGGGTGGTGCGGGTGCGGCTCCCATTCAGTTCCAGATACAGGGCGCCGACCTGGATACCATTTTGGCCATCAGCGATCAGTTGAAGGAACTAGTGAAAACAGTACCCGGCACGGCCGAAGTCAAAGCCTCGGTGGAAGGGGGAAATCCCGAAATTGCGGTGCAGATCGACCGCCAGAAACTGGCCGAACTGGGCCTTTCACTCGACGTGGTGGGAAGTACCATGCAGAACGCCTTTACCGGCAATGACCAGAGCAAGCTGCTGCAAGGCGACGACGAGTACCCTATCAAAGTACAGCTCGACGAATTTGACCGGCAAAACATCGACGACATCCGTAACCTCACCTTCCAGAATACGCGGGGTGAGTTGATCAAGCTCAACCAGTTTGCCAACATCGTGTCCT
>CATMVR010000413.1 GCA_950075905.1 uncultured Persicitalea sp.
CTCTCGCAATCGGCTAGGCGGGTGGCCCTTCCCAAAGATGTGACTTCGGTGGAAGTAGTCAACTACAAGGGTCAAAAAAGAACCGTTACGAACTGAGAAGGGGCCATCAGGCCTCTTCCTTCACCATTTCGCGTAGCCGGCAGAGATGCTCATCTTTCATAGGCTGGCGCGAGCGTTGGGCCGTGCGACTCCAGTACTGATGATTTTCCATAAATTCAATCTGAATCCGGTTCCAGGCCTTTTCGTTTTCAACCATGCCGCGTTCTTTCAGTTCGCGGTAGAGGTAGTGGGCAATGGTCTCGAAATCGTGCCGGCCCAGGTAGTCCAGGTCGGCATCGCAGAGAATTTCTTCGAGTTTATTCTGGGGGGACTGCGGAATTCTAGTGGCTCGGATCATGCCACAAATTGTCCATATCTGCTCGGGAGTATACTCAAACCGGGGAAGAACTTCTTTGGATATACGGCACCCTTCCTCCTCGTGACCATTGTAGGTTCTGGTAAAACCCACATCATGAAAAAGGGCCGCAGTCCGGAGCAGATCAAGCGTTTCTTCGTCGCGGATTCCTTCGGCGCGGGCAATGCGCACCACCGCATCCGTAACATCCATGACGTGGCCTAAACTGTGGTAGTAAAGGGTATCAGAAAGTTTTGTGCGGAGTTCATTTACAATAAAGGCTTCTGCCTCTGATAACTTCATAACCTATCGGCAACTAGAAGGTGAATACGGGCTTACTTCAAATTTCCCACGACGGATGTTAAAGGACCTTTACAGGTGGAGGGCGAGTATCAGAGTACTAATATAAATTATTAACAGATTCAATACCTACACAATCGAGAAAATAACCTGGTTTCTTTCATATTTTTTCGATTCTGAACCATAAGGTGCCACTAGGTAAATTACTTATCTCCGGACCACCACCACTCTTTTTTTGAAATGGTGCTGGTTACCGGCACTGTCGAAGGAATCAATCAGAAAAAGATAGTAGCCCATGCGCACCGGGTTTCCCTGCTCGTCGCTTCCATCCCACTCTACTGCCCCGTTCGTACCCAGGGTCTGATTCTGAACCAGGTTTCTGACCAGCCGCCCCTGCGCATCGAAGACCCGGATTGTGGTCAGTCGGTTGGTACCTGAAGCCACATACCTGACCGTCGCTACGTCGTCTATGCCATCTCCGTCGGGAGTAAAGGCTTCGGGCTCCACCACAAACAAATCTGCCGGAGCGGCACCCACTCCCTGCGAATTGGGATAACCGGGGGTAGCATACCCTACCACCGAAGCCGCCGACTGCCAGTTTTGGGGGTCATTGCCCCGCCGCTCCGGGTATATCCGTTCCAACGATACCCCTTTGGTTGCCGTCAGGAGCGGCGAATGGAACCGGTCGTCGTATTCAAAAACATCAAAAACCTTACCAGCGGCATCCCGGAGCACTACTCCCCCGCTGCCGTTGGTGAAGGCTGGCAAAGAGGGTACTTCCACCAGCGTACGCTTCTTTTCCGTAGGATAGTGCGCCAGAAGGGTTTCAGAACGGGTAGAAAAAGCTACAAAGTCATTGGGGGCCAGCAGCAAATCGCTGGTGCTGAGGATTCTGAACGTAGCGGGTACGCCGTTTCTGATATTTCCCACGGCCCAGTTTCGGAGAGAGATATAATTGGAGGTCCGGTTATAAATTTCCACAAACTCTACCCCACCCGTGCGGGGATCGTAAAGAATTTCGTTCAGAACCACATCGCCAGAATCGGCCTTTACCGGAAGTCCAAGCGTAAAAGTGGCCTCCCGCAGGGTATTGCCCGTACAGTCTGATATATTCCTGATGGTCAGCTCGTAGCGCTGCCCGGCCACCAAAGGCGCATCCAGAAACAGCGAAAGCACCCGAAAAGCCGGCGTCTCTATCGTCACTCGCCGGATACCCCGGCCTTTCAGCTCGTAGGTTCCGCTGCGGGTACTCGCCAGGCTGTCGAGTCGTTCGTCAAAGTAAACATTTATCTGGCTATCGCCCACAATTTCTGTCCTTTCGGCGCGGGGAGGGCGCGTGTCGGGGTTAGCAGCCCGCACCGAGTTTACCTGGCCCGGAGTGCCCCCAGCGGGGGCTGTAGCTACTTTCCAGTTGGGGGCTTCGGCGCAGGGGTTGGCACTATCTACCATTTCGAGGGCATAGCCGCCGCCCCGCCGGTCGGCGGGCCACCAGCTGTCGCGGTAGGCCACCGCGTGCACCAGCGTGCCCCGGCTGTTGCGCAGCACAAGTGAGGCCCCGGCATTGGCCAGCGAAAAAGGAGTCACCCCCACCACCCGCCCAAGTGGTGCAAGCAAAGCCACTCTGGGGCGCGCGCACAGAATGATGAAGCCCCCCGGCGCCAGAACAGAATCGGGCAGTAGGGTCACTGTTTCACCGATGTTCAGGCGCCAGCCCCTCAGCGAGATTGCCTGCGATGTGGTATTGTGCAGCTCGAGGTACTCCGCATCGGGCAGCCCAACTACCGGCGTTGGGTCGGCCATGATTTCGGAAATAACGACTGAATTATAGGTCTGAGAAAACAGAGGCAAGCGGCACCCTACAAGCAGGAGGGTAGACAGGAGTTTGCTAAGGATGAAGCAGTTTGTACGGGCCATTCGCAAAAGTTAGAAAAAAAATTCGGTCTCCGACCGGAGTCCGAATTTTTATCTATACTGACAACTGGCTGATTTTGTTTGCTTCCCGTAAAAAATGGGGGTCGCCCCTTTATTCCTCACGCCTGACCGTATCAGGACTGAAAGCCGGTACGCAGAGCGACCAGTAGTCGGCGGGCTCGTCGAAGGGGTTGGAGTAGCGTACCCGCGTTCCCTTTTTGATCAGGATAGATTCACCCGGCTGCAATACCACCACCTCGCCGTCTACCTCGATCTGTTTTTTTCCGCTAATCAGGATGGTCACCTCATCAAACTCAGGGGTTTGATGCGGCTCTGCCCACCCCGGCGGAGCCTCCATATGGGCTACGCTGAATCTGTCCTGCCCCGTAGCGGCATGACCGAAGTGCTCTTCGATGAGTTTGCCGTCGGTGGTGGGTACCACAAATGGCTGGGTTTGCTTGAAATAAGGCATTGCTGAGCTTTTAAACTACCAACCGACTTTGTTTACTTGTTGTTTTCGGAGGTTTTGGGAGTTGATGCTGCCGTTTTGGTGGCGGTGGTAGCCGCTGGCTTACGGGCCCGGCTGGGACGCGGTTTGGTAGCAGTAGACTTGGCGGTGGCACCCGTGCTTTGCGGGGAGGCCTTGGAGGCGGTGTCGCTATCAGAAGCAATCGATTTGGCCGCTTTGGTAGCCTCTTCCGTAGCTTTTTTGGCGTTTTTAGCCGCAGCCCGGGCGGCGTTCTTCGCCGCTTTCGCCTCGTTCTTCTTAGCTTTCTTTGCCTCTTTAGCTCCCTTGGCCTCCTGCTGTTTGCTGGCTTTCTTGCCGGCCTTTTTTGCTTTCTTAGCCTCTTTTTCTACCAGCTTGCTTACTTTTTTGGCCAGCTTTTCGGCGGTCTTGCTTACCGATTTTTTCAGCTTTTTAGAATCAGTAGTAAGTTCACTTAGCTTGGCTTCAAGGGAAGAGGCGATCTCAGTTGTCAACTTCTTGGTTGTAGATTTCATAATTTGTGTTTTGTAAAATGGAAAGTCTCCATGAGGAGGATAAAAATAAAAAAATCTACAAATACCTAGGTATTTTTTCGAAAGAACAAAAGTATTACGTTATTTTTATGTTAAGTTTTTCTCGACAAATTTCCAGAGGACGATTCCAGCCGACACGGATACATTGAAAGAATGCTTGGTGCCGAACTGAGGAATTTCCACGCAATGGTCTACTTGCGCCATGATTTCCTCACTAACGCCCTCCACCTCATTGCCAAACACAAAAGCGTACTTTCTGCCAGTAGCCGGATGAAAGTGCTGTAAAGGGATACTCCCCTCGGCCTGCTCAATAGCTACCAGCACATAGCCCTGCTCTTTGAGCGTTTGTACCAGGGCTAGGGTGTCTTCTGCTTTTTCCCAGGGCACTGCCAGTTCGGCACCCAGGGCACTTTTGGTGATTTCGCGGTGGGGAGGGGCCTGCGTAAATCCACCCAGATAGATACATTCGGCCCGAAAAGCATCGGCGGTACGAAAAAAAGAGCCAACGTTATTGAGGCTCCGGATGTTATCGAGGACAATGACGTAGGGAAATTTCTCAGCTTCCTTGAATGCTTCAACAGAGAGCCGGTTCATTTCTTCCATTTGCAGCTTGCGCATAGAGAGAAGTTTAGTGACAAATTGCTATTTTGGTTGTCCAAACCTACGAAGGTTCGTTCCAGAAAAACAAGCGGTCTGTGGCGGCCCTTTCCACCTGTATGTTATCTTTCAGCAAATCAGCCTATCTTTAACAACTTATTTGAAGCACCATTTTTTCTATTTCCCTTTTGCACTGAAACATAGCCAAGATATGAAAAAATTAGTTCTGTTACTCCTCTTTTCTTTTACCCTGTGTTTTCCGGGATGGACACAGCCCAGCGAGATTATCCGGATAAAATCAGGCGAGCAGGTACCTCCGTACGAGAAGTACCTGTACAGGCAGTTTGCCTCCGGAACGGTCTACCTCCGCAACGGCCAGACGCCAACCGTGCGGCTCAACAATCATTTGATGCTCAATGAAGTTCAGTTTATTGCCCCGGTGGGCGATACCCTCACCCTCGCCCAGCTGCATACCATAAGCAAGGTAGTTATCAATGGCGATACCTTCGTGTTCGATCAGAACAGTATGCCCCTGCGGATACTCCGGGAATACGGAGCGGTAAAACTGGCGGTAAACCAGTCGTTACAGGTTGCCAATGTAGATAAGGAAGGAGCATACGGACAGTCGTCGGGGCTCTCGTCCATAACTTCTTACAGCAGCTATCCCGTTCCGGGTGGGGGTATTGCCAAGCTGGAAATGAAGGGCGATGTGGTCTACTCGCAGCGTCGCTCCTACTACCTGATCAATCAGAATGGCCTGTCGTTTCCGGCCAGTCGAAAAAGCATTCTGAAACTTTTTCCTCGCCAAAAGTCAGCCATCGATGATTATCTGCAAAAAACGCCTGTCCAGTTCAACAGCCCTGACGACCTCCAGCGGCTCCTGGAATTTTGTGGGAAGGGTACTTGATACCTACCGCAGCAAATGTACCAGCCCGCGGCGGGTGTAGTACCGGCCATCTACGTGCCGGTAGCGCACGGTGTAGACATAGGCACCAGCGGGTGCCGGTTGGCTGGCAAAGGTACCATCCCACCCCAGGGCGGGATCGGCTGTTGCAAACACCAAATTTCCCCAAGAAGTAAATATTCGTAGCTCATAGTC
>CATMVR010000414.1 GCA_950075905.1 uncultured Persicitalea sp.
GGGCGTTCATGGCAATGAGTGCCTCGAAACGGTCGGGCACCAGATCGCGCATGTACTTTTTCATACCGTCCGATTCAAACTGAAAAATGGCGTTCGTTTCTCCTCGCTGAAAAAGTTCATACACCTTGGGATCATCCAGCGGTATGGAGTCAATATCGAACTCCACGCCATGGTTTTGCTTAATCAGCCGGAGTGCTTCCTTGATAATCGTCAGGTTGCGTAGCCCCAGAAAGTCCATCTTGATTACCCCGGCATCCTCAATGATTTTACCCTGGTACTGGGTAATGAGCAGTTCCGATTCCTTGGAGGTAGCTACGGGGATAATCTCCGTCAGATCGCTCGGGGCGATGATGATTCCCGCAGCATGGATACCCGTATTGCGCACGGTACCTTCCAGACGCTGAGCCTCCTGCAATACCTGCGCAGCCATGTCGGTACCCTTGGCAAGGCTCCGCATTTTTTTAACGTTTTCTATCTCATCAAACGACATTCCCTCCTTCTTTAACAGGCTACCCTCCCCTTCCAGCGGGGCATGGAATATTCGGTTGAGCGTGATGTTGTAAGCCGGCTTGTCGGGTACCAGCTTTACCATAGCATTGGCATCGGCCAGCGGAAAATCCATCACCCGGGCTACGTCCTTGATGGCCGATTTGGCCGCCATGGTACCGTAGGTAACAATCTGGGCTACCTGGTTGTAGCCATATTTTTTCACCACGTAGTCGATTACTTTCTGACGACCTTCGTCGTCAAAATCAGTATCAATATCAGGCAGTGAAATACGATCGGGGTTTAGAAATCGCTCAAAAAGGAGATCGTACTTGATGGGATCGATGTTGGTGATACCCGTACAGTAGGCTACTACGGAGCCCGCCGCCGAACCCCGGCCCGGGCCAATGAATACCCCCATCTTCCGCCCGGCGTCGATGAAATCGGCTACAATGAGGAAGTAGCCCGGAAAACCCATGTTCCGGATGGTCTGCAACTCAAAGTTCAGACGTTCTTCGATTTTGGCCGTGATGCTACCGTACTTTTTGTGGGCACCTTCAAAGGTAATGTGTTTGAGGTACTCCCACTGATTGAGCACGTCGGCGGTCAGTTCTTTTTTACCCGACATCTCCGACAGCGTGTGAATCTTGAACTCTTCCGGTATTGGGAAGTTGGGCAATAGAATATCTTTCTTTAATTCGAGATTTTTGATCTTATCAACAATCTCGTTGGTATTGTCCAGCGATTCGGGCAGGTCGTTGAAGAGCTGCAGCATCTCGCTGGTATTCTTGAAGTAAAACTGATCGTTGTAAAACGCAAAGCGCGATCCCTTCGGAATACCTACCTCATCGTCAAAATCCTTGGCAGAAGGCGTACTTTTCTTGTCTCCCGTATTGATACACAGCAGAATATCATGGGCGTTCCAGTCCTCCTGATCCACATAGTGAGAATCGTTGGAGGCAATGATCTTTACGTTGTGCTTGCGGGCCAACCGCACCAGCACCTCGTTGACAATCAATTGCTCACGGATATCGTGGCGTTGCAACTCCACGTAGTAGTCTTCCCCAAACAGATCCAGCCACCACTTAAACTCCCGTTCCCCCTCCGCTTCGCCTTTTTTGAGAATGGCCTTCGGTACCGATGCCCCGATGCAGCAGGTGGTAGCAATCAGCCCTTTGTGATACTGTAGTATCAACTCTTTGTCGATCCGGGGGTACTTGCCGTACATCCCTTCTATAAAACCCAGCGAGCAGAGTTTCACCAGATTCCGGTAGCCAATCTCGTCCTTGGCCAGCAGCAGCTGATGGTAACGCACGTCCTTATTTTCTTTGGTAAACTGGCGCTTGTGGCGGTCTTCCACGACATAAAACTCACACCCTACAATGGGTTTGACCCCCTGCTTATTTCCCTCGGCCACAAATTCAAAAACCCCGAACATGTTGCCGTGGTCGGTAATAGCCACGGCGGGCATATTATCCGCTTTGGCTTTTTTGAAAAGTTTTTTGATATCCGCCGCACCATCGAGCAAAGAAAACTGGGTATGGCAATGTAAATGAGAAAATTGCATCTAATTGTAGTGTAAAAGGGTACTGTGTTCATCGCTCCGGGTCAGGAAGCATTTGGTGCAAAGGTACTGAATTATACTCCTGGCTTTTCCTCCCGGGCTTCGTCGTGAAAAATGTAATTCAAAAAATCACAGTAGGGCTTGATCAGTACTACTCCCTTCATGATCTCTGCCAGAAATTGTTTCGATTGCACCTCTTTATCCGTAAAGTAGTGCATAAAAAACAGCTGTTTCCGGCGCAGTAGTTCAATCTCAGGGTGATCCTTGGAGTAACCCTTGGGGGAAGTTTTCATCACCTCACCCTCAATGGTTGGAAAGAACGCCCGGAAGTTGTCCTGCTCAATGATGGCTTTCAGTTCGGCGGCATTGTAGTCAATTTCCTGCCGGTATTTGGCCAGTTGGGCGGGCGTGGGGCTCCACATACCGGCTCCCAGGAAAGTCTCGTTGCCCGGCTGCACGTGCAGGTAGTAGTCTACGCGCCCCGAGTGACTGCCGCCCGGCCCGACGGCCGCGCTCAGCCACTGCTTGTAAGGAGCCTTGTTTTTCGAAAAGCGAATATCCCGGTTGATTCGAAAAATACAGTCTTTAGGCTGGGTATTGCCCAGCTCCTGAACCTTCGTAACTCCCTGAATAAGGCCCTCTACCAGCCCGGTAAAATCCTTTTTGGCGCGTTCGTAGCGGGGCCGGTTTGCCTGAAACCAGTCGCGGTTATTGTTATTTCCCAGATCGGATAAAAATTGCAGCGTTTGCAGATTCAGCATGAGGGTAGCTTGTTACAGAGAGAAGCGGGCTGTGCGACCCACTACACTATTTATTTGGTAAAAAGTTCTAATTTTCGCTTCAATTTAACGAATTTTGACCTCAATTTGTCTGCGACAAGGGGGATATTTATGCGTTTTCGAGCGCTTTGATGCCCTAAGCAACTGACAGGCAGATGGTACTAACCCGGCTCGCCCCGGAATTACTTTTCAAACTTTCAAATAGCACAATATGGCACGAATTCTGACCGGAATTCAAAGCAGCGGTCGCCCGCACCTGGGCAATATTCTGGGGGCCATTCAGCCGGCCATTGAACTCTCCAAAGATCCCGCCAACGAGTCCTTCTTTTTCATTGCGGATCTGCATTCCCTCACTACTCTGAAAGACGGACAACTTCGCCACGAGTACGTAAAGGCGATTGCCGCTACCTGGCTGGCCTTTGGCTTTGATACTGAACGGAATGTATTCTGGCGGCAATCGCGGGTACAGGAGCATACCGAACTAGCCTGGTACCTCAACTGCTTTACGCCCTACCCAATGCTGGCCAATGCCCACTCGTTCAAGGATAAGTCGGAACGTCTGGCGGATGTAAACGCTGGGCTATTTACCTATCCAGTTTTGCAGGCGGCAGATATTCTTCTCTACGACGCTAACCTGGTACCCGTAGGTAAAGACCAGAAACAGCACCTGGAAATGTCCAAAGACATAGCATCGGCCGTAAATCGGCAGGTAGGTAGCGAAATACTGGTACTCCCCGAATCCCGCATTGACGAGCGCCTGATGGTGATACCCGGCATTGACGGGATGAAGATGAGCAAGTCGTACAACAACTATATCGACATTTTTCTGCCGGAAAAAGATCTGCTTAAAGTCATTAAGAAAATAGTTTCCGATTCTACGGCCCTCGAAGACCCAAAAAAACCGGATACCGACATCACGTTTCAGCTCTACTCCCTGATTGCCCCCGACGAGCAAACTCAGGAAATGCGGGAAAACTACCTGCGGGGTGGCTACGGATACGGCCACGCCAAGAAAGCCCTGCACGAGCTGATTCTGGAAAAATTCCGCGAGCCACGCAAAATCTTCGACTACTATATGAGCAACGAGGAGGAGCTGGAAAAAATCCTGGTGGCCGGTGAAGAAAAAGCCCGGGCCGTGGCCCGGAAAACCATCAGCCGCATGCGGCAGGCCCTCGGCTTTGGCTCATGACCCCTACGTTCACCAACCAACTGATCGAAGCCGACCAGCAGTTCTTTCTCTGGTTGAACGGACTGCATAGCCCTTTTTGGGATGTAGTAATGCAGGGGGTAACCAATAAGTTTACCTGGATCCCGCTGTACGTGCTGCTGCTGTATGGTATCATCCGTCAGTTTGGCAAAAAGTCAGTGGGGTACCTGCTGGCTATTGTGGCAGTAGTGGCTCTATCGGATCAGATCGCCTCCGGCTTTTTTAAACCCTACTTCATGCGTCCCCGTCCCTGCCACGACCCGGCCCTGGCCGATCTTCTCCACCTGGTGGGCAATTGCGGCGGGGCGTATGGATTTATTTCCTCCCACGCGGCTACGGGCTTTGGTATCGCTATTATACTAAATCTGTTACCCCTCCGTCAGTTACTGGGCGTACGCTGGTTGTTTGTTTGGGCCGCGGTATACTCGTACAGCCGTATTTACGTGGGGGTACACTATCCGCTCGACATTTTGGGCGGTGCGCTCATGGGAAGTCTGGCCGCTGGTGTGGTTTACATTGTGCACAAAAAAACGGCGGGACGTCTGAATTCCGAATACCTCTGACTTATTTTATTTGAAATAAGTCTCGCTATTCCAAGGTTATTTTTCTAATTTTGCGCAAATTTTACCATAAATAATGGCTGCCTTAAACACTGTCAAAATTTTCTCGGGAAGTTATTCCACCTACCTGGCTGATCTGATTGCCGCTGAGTATGGCCGTCCCCTCGGCGGATATACCTGCCGGACATTCAGTGATGGTGAAATTTCTCCCGTTTATGAAGAATCGGTGCGGGGTTGTGACGTGTTTATAATTCAATCTACTCCTCCACCCAGTGACAATCTGCTGGAACTGTTGCTAATGGTTGATGCCGCCCGCCGGGCTTCCGCGCACTACGTAACGGTAGTGCTACCTTACTTTGGGTACGCCCGTCAGGACCGGAAAGACAAACCCCGGGTAGCCATTGCCGCCAAACTGGTGGCCAATCTGCTTTCGGCTTCCGGGGCCGACCGGCTGATGACTATCGACCTGCACGCCGGTCAGATCCAGGGCTTTTTCGATTTTCCGGTCGACCACCTTGAAGGTACCTCTGTGTTTGTGCCCTATTTGCAGGCTCTAAATCTGGATAATCTACTAATTGCCTCCCCCGACGTGGGAGGTGCCGCCCGCGCCCGCAATTTCGCCAAGTTTCTGAATGCCGACATGGTTATCTGCGACAAATACCGCAAACGGGCCAATGAAATTGCG
>CATMVR010000415.1 GCA_950075905.1 uncultured Persicitalea sp.
GTGAACTTCAACGCGTTCGACAGCAGGTTGAACAGCACCTTCTCCCACATGTCCGGATCGACATAGACCGGCTCGTCCAGCGGTGCGCAGTCCACGCTCAGCGTGAGACCCGCCCGTTCGACGGCGGACCGGAACACGCTTGCCAGTTCGGCGGTGGCCGTGGCGAGATCGACCGGCTCGAAGCGCGCCTGGGCGCGGCCCGCTTCGATACGCGAGAAGTCCAACAGCGCGTTGACCAGCTTGGTCAGCCGTAAAGCGTTGCGCCAGATGACATCCAGCTCGTGGCGTACGGCATCGTCGACATGGCGGTCGCTGCGTAGCGCGGCCACCGGATCCAGGATCAGCGTCAGTGGCGTACGAAACTCGTGGGTGATATTATCGAAAAAGCGGCTTTTCAACTCATCCATTGATTTGACATGCTGCTTTTCGCGGGCCTCTCTTATGTAAGCGGCCGTGCGGTCAATGGTAGTGCGCAGGTCTTCGGGGTCGAGGGGCTTGGATAAAAAATCGAAAGCACCGTGGTTCATGGCGGTTCGGATTCGGTTAGTATCCGCCGAAGCCGTCATCACTACTGCCCGGAGGGAGGGGTTGAGCTGAGGAAGCTCGGACAGGAGGGTTAAGCCGTCTAAAACCGGCTCGTCGATGTCCAGTAGTACCAGGCCGAGCTCGGGCGTAGCCCGGATATAGCCGATTGCTTCGATGCTGTCTTTGGCAAACAAAAAGGTAAATGCGTACGTATGGCTCTCGAAAGCCCGCAAAAATACTGACTCTACCCCTGACGCATTATCGACTACTAGAAGCTTCATCTCCAAAATTTTGCTTGACTCGATCAGGACCTCACTTTCACATAACGCACCGTCGTGCCTATACTTTCAACGAATATTGGTATAGTCTACCCGGACCGGGAGTCTACCGGCTGACTACCTTCTCTGGTTTCTTGGTTTTTTTCATAAAATCACCCTGCGAAAAATACTTTTCGATCAGGCAATACATAAGGATAAAGAAGTAACGGCTCCCCATCTCCTTAATTTTTAGCTTAGATTCGCCATATTTTCGGTTTGTCCAGCTGTTGGGCACCACGGCGTAGGTATAGCCACGTACCATGGCTTTGAGGGGTAGCTCAATGGTCAGGTTGAAATGAGGTGAAAGAAAGGGCTTGATGCCTTCGATGGTTTCGCGCCGGTACAACTTAAAGGCGTTGGTAGTATCGTTGTAGCTGATGCCCATCACCATCCTGACAATGAAGTTGGCCACCCGGTTGATGACTTTTTTTACCTGCGGGTAATCGACGACTTTACCGCCCTTGGCCCAGCGGGAGCCAAACACACAGTCGTAGTCGCCCTCCTGCATTTTCTGATAGTATTTCACCAGGTCTTCCGGGTCGTCAGACATGTCAGCCATAAATACCGCTACGCAGTCGCCTGTAAAGCGTTCGAGGCCGTAGCGCACGGCGTAGCCAAAGCCGTTTGGGCCCAGATTGGTGTAGTAGACCAGCTCGGGAATTTCCAGTGAAAGTTCGTCGAGCACCCGCAGGGTACCATCTTTCGAATTATCGTTGGTGACGCATATTTCGTGGGGTATATTGTGTTTTTTTAAGGTACTGTGTAAGGTACGCAGCGTATGGGGAATTGACTCCTCTTCGTTGTAGGCCGGAATGACTACGCTCAGCTTCATGGGATAAACGGCTTAATTATAAGTGGTAAATTTGGGTATTTCACCCCTAAAAACCTAATAGCTAGGGGGTAGCGCGCTCAATAATGCGCAGCTGCTCGGTGTACTTTGTAAGTGTCTGCTGTACTACTGCATCATGCCGGTACCCTAGCCAGGCATTGACGTTTTCAAACATTTCCCGGCGGTTACGCACAAACCAGGCGTTGGTAGGGGCTTGCACATTACTCAGGCCGCCCCGGTGCTTGCGGTATACACCCATAACTTCGTTCAGGTAGCCAATCTTGCCCCGGGCGGCGAGTTGTATCACCAGGGCCCAGTCGCCGGCGGCGGCCTGTGCGTGCCAGTCGGCAAAATCCTCAGTGAGAAAGTAGTTGCGGTACATCACGCTGGCGGTAGCCATAAACCATTCGTCACGAAGCAGATCTTCCACGGTAGAAACAGCCTTCTGGGAGGGGAGGTTAAAAAGATGTTCCGGGGAGCCATCTTCGTAAGTAACCCGTACGTTATGGTGGCAAATGGCAAAGTCGACGTGTGTATCCAGAAAATCAACCTGTTTTTGCAGCTTGTACGGGTCGGTCCAGTAGTCGTCGCCTTCGCAAAGCGCTACGTACTTCCCCCGGCAGGCTTTCAGCAGAAAGAGTACGTTGTTGCGGCCGGCAAACTCGCGGGGCGAGGCGGGCCCCAGGTTGGTAGTGTGCAGGTAGGCACGGATGCGGTCGGGGTACTTTTCGGCGTAGCGCCGGATAATGGCCGGGGCCTGATCGGTAGAGGCGTCGTCGCCCACCACAATTTCAAAAGGAAAGGTAGTCTGCTGCTGCAAAGCCCCATCGAGCATTTGCGCAATGTAGGCTTCGTGGTTGTAGGTAGGTACACAGACGGACACTTTCATCATAGCGACCCCCGAAAGCGATGCGGCAGCAGCGCAAAGAAACTGTATACATTTACTACCCACTTTGGTACGATATAATCGCGGCAGACTTCCCGGATCTCTTCCATGGCCGGCCGACGCAGGTACAGGTAGTACAGGGCCAGCGCGGCCCGGCGGAAGTAGCTCCTGCTGAACTGCCGGGCGTCGAGCATCATGCGGTAGTAGCGGGCTATGTTTTTACGAAGAGGCAGGTCGTACTCCCGGTTGGTTTCCTGGTTGATGCCCCGGTACATCATGATCCGGTTGCGCAGAAAGCGAGTATCGCGGTAGTGATCCTTGTAGCTGGCGCCCGCGCGGTTTTTGCGATACACCGACATGGTTTCGGGAATGTACCCGATAGGCCCCTGCTGAGCCAGAATCACATAACGCGGAATATCCCCGCTGGTAGACTTCAAAAACCAGTCGGGATAGTGCATCAGGCCATTTTTGAACAGCACCGCCGAGGTGGCCATAAACCAGATTTCCTCTTCCCCGATCAAATCGCTGACGCTGATTACTTTTTTCTGATCCGGAGCATTTACTTCGTGTGAAGGAGCGCCGTCCTCGTAGGTAATCAGGGCATTGTGAAAGCAGGCCGAGAAGTCGGGGTGGGCTTCCATGAAGTCGACCTGCTTCTGCAGCTTGTGCGGGTTGGTCCAGTAGTCGTCACCGTCCAGGGGGGCAATGTACTTTCCTTTGGCCAGTTTCAGGGTTTCTATGGTGTTGAAAAGGCCATTCTGCCCCAGGTTTCTGGGGTGCAATACAGCTTTAACCTTATCTGGAAACCGTTTCTGATAGTCCAGAATAACTTCCCGGGCACCATCCGTTGAGCAGTCGTCCCCTACCAGAATCTCGTACTCGAAGTCCGTGACCTGATTGAGTGCGCTTTCGATGGTTTTGCCGATGAAAGCAACCTGGTTGTACGTGAGTATGGTTACGCTTACTTTCAAACTTCAATTTTGAATGATAGAATGATAGAATGAAATTTATCATTCTACTACATGGTCTTTTAATTCATTGCTATATACCTTTTCCAGCTGCTGGGCGGTGGGGAAATTGGGGGTTACCAGGTCGGGCTCGGGTTTGTAAATGTAGGCCATGGGGTAGCCGCGCTCGATGAAAGTAGGCTCGGCCAGGTTGTTGTACCGGAGCTGCACCGACCAGCGGATGTTGCGGGTAATGTTGTTGCCGGACTGGTGTACCAGAAAGGCCGAGAAAACCAGGATGTCGCCCACCTGAAACTGAGTCTGAACGAAGTCTGCCTCTTTTAGATTGGCTGTAATACCGCCCTGATAGCCGGAGGTGCTGGCTTCCAGCAGGCCCGCCTTGTGGCTACCGGGAATTACCTGCAACGCGCCGAGGTCGGTGCCGGCGGCTACCATCGGAAACCAGATAACGGTGCTGTCAAGCGAGCCCTGCCCCGTACGCCAGTCCTGATGAGCGTCAAGTTTCCAGTGCTTGCTGCCGTCTTTGGAAAGGAAACGGCTGTTGAACTGCATGGCCGGGCGGGCGCCGATCACGGGTTTTTCTACGCCGATTTCTTTCAGTACGTTCATGACTTTCTCATCCAGCGCCAGCCGGTGCAGCGAGATGGTATGCTGAACGGTTTTACCCGTATTGACAAAAGCCGTAAAGTCTTTTTCGAAAAATTCAAACATGGCGCTTTCGAAGGCATCCCGGTCATCGATGTCTACCGATTGGCCAGTAACCCGTTTGATTTGCTCGGCAAAAATCTCCCGTGCTTCGCGGTAGATGCCCGCCACCACTTCTTTGTCCAGAAAATTACGGAGGATCACAAACCCGTCCTTATTAAATTGCTCTTTTAGCGTTGCCATAGTTTTGATTCAGTTCTATATGAAAAACATCGCTAGTTAGTATCCTTTTAAGTCCTAACGAATGAGGTTGGTCAGGTTTTACCCTGATTTTACTGAACGGTCAGTCTTCCCATACGGCGTAGGCAAAGCCCGCCGCGCCGAAACCATTGCCGTTGTAGATGAGGTACTTCTTGCCATTGTGCTCGTACCGGTGCGCGTAGTTGATCATCATGTAGTCAAAATCCTCGGGATTTTCCGATTTCCCGATCCCTACCAGATGATCCTTCCGCTCCCAGTGTGTACCATCTTTCGATTCCGCATAGCCGAGCCGATAGCTTTGGTTGCGGTCGGTGCGGTAGTCGCGGGTGTGGCGGTAGGAGTAGTACATTTTGTACAGTCCGTCTTCTTTAAATACGCTCGGACGACCTACCGCGTGCAGAAAATCGTCAAATTCCAGCGTGGGTACATCGCTGATATCCCAGTGAATGCCGTCTTTGGACGTAGCCGACTGCCCGCGGTAGAATGGCTCAGGGTAGTTATGAATGTACTCGCACTTGTGGCCCGAAATGTACCACATCCGCCAGGTACCGTCCTCGTCGATCATCACCGAGGGCTGCGCCGCCCAGAGGGGGTTCTGAATGCTGCGGTCCATGATGGGCCCTCTGAACATTTTCTCAAACGTAAGCCCGCCATCCGTACTCACAGATAGTCCCATCGAGAGCCGGTACGAATTCCAGGTACGGTTCCAGCCGGTATAGTACAGCCAGATGTCGCCATTGGGCCGGTTGACAAACCAGGCCGGCATGGCGCCGGTTTCGTCGTACTCGCCGGGTCCGCCCAGTTCGCGTACGGGCTTGTCGTGAATGTACAGG
>CATMVR010000416.1 GCA_950075905.1 uncultured Persicitalea sp.
GTGATGATCCGGCCCGTACTGAGGCCAGACCCACGGATGATATTGACGTAGTAGTTG
Organism: uncultured Persicitalea sp.; assembly: GCA_950075905.1. Taxonomy (GTDB): domain Bacteria; phylum Bacteroidota; class Bacteroidia; order Cytophagales; family Spirosomataceae; genus CATMVR01. Next base: position 58 of record CATMVR010000416.1, read on the forward strand.
AGGTGGTAACCCGTGGTGCTTTTGCTGAATTGGAGGAAAAACTTCGGCTAATAGGATTCCAGCCCGACATCGAATCTTCTGTTATCTGTCGTTACAAATACCATGGTATTATTGTAGATATCATGCCCACTGATGCTAGTATCCTGGGTTTTACAAACATTTGGTATGAGGAAGGCATCAGGAGTTCGGTTCTTTTCGAATTTGATAAGAGCAACTCAATTCAAATCTTCGGGGTAACCTATTTTCTGGCTTCAAAGTTAGAGGCTCTTAAGTCAGCAAGACGAGGGGCTGACTATCGACTGAATAGTGATTTTGAGGACATAATCTACCTGTTTGACAATAGAACCACTCTTGCAGATGATCTGAATCAGGCAAGTGAAAAAATGCAACTTTATTTGAAAAATGAGTATGCACAGCTTCTAAAACGGCCATACATCCGTGAAGAAATTGCAGCTAACCTGGAATTTTCTAACCAGTACAGGCGTCTGGAAAAGATCATTGAGATTTGGGAAGAGTTCATTTCCTAAATACGTTCCACAAAAAACCACCCCCACTATTTCTACTTTTTAACCTACAAAAAAACGCCCCGCCGGAAAACCAGCGGGGCGCATGTCAATCAAAAATACAAGCTACTTAGAAGGGTCAGTAGGGGTATTGAGGTTGTTGTTACGCTCTGAAAGCGGATAGGGATAAAAATCGCGGGTGCGCTCGCTGGCCGGACGGGCAAAGCGACGGCTGTCCTCGATGCGCAGCCCCGATAGGAACAACTCGATGGCGCGCTGCCGGTAAATTTCGGTCAGGATCGCCGCCTGGGTCACCGGACCGGCGTAGGCGGGCAGGCTGGCCCCAATGCCCCAGGCATCGGTGGTTTTGGTCAGTACCTTACTCAGCTCGGCCACGGCCTCCGTCAGATTGCCCAAACGGGCTTTGGCCTCCGCCTTGATCAGCAGCATTTCGCCGGGCAGATAGACTGGTACAGCCGAAGAGCTCGCCGTAAAGAAGCTCGCGCGACCCGCATTGAGGCCCGCGGTGGAGTTGTAGTAAAACGCCCGACGACCGTCGGTAGCCGGAGGCACCAGGCCAGCAGGTAGCCCAAAATCGGCCACGGGCTCGCCCACGTTGCGGTTGCTGAAACTTGTCTCAAACAGCGGATTGCGGGAAATATCGTCGAAAATAAACGATGACTTCTTGGTCAGATCCACCTGATTGGCCGCGTTAAAGGCTGCGTCGTAGTTGCCGAGCATCAGGTTGTAGCGGGCCTGCAAAGCCAGCAGGGAGTTTTTGACATCTACCCCACCTACCGTACTCGTGGCGTTGATCGCGGCGGCGGTCAGGCCGGCGCTCGTGGAGGCCAGCGCTTCCTTCAGCACGTCTTCGCGGCTGGAAAACTGGGCATTTTCCCCTACGGCAATCGGTGCTTTTTCCCAGAACGTAGCGAGGGTACCCAACGCCAGCGCCCGGTAAAAGTGGGTATTGGCCAGAATCTGCGCATTGACCGAGGGGTCTTTGGCCGAAGCAATGTTTTTCAGGATAATGTCCGCATTGGACTTCACAATGTGGCTCTTGTTCCAGAGGTTAGTTATCAGGGAGTTGTTGCCCTGCACGGCCGAGGTACCCGTCTGCAGGTTAGCCTCGTCGGTATTGCCCACATTGAGGTTGATAAGCTCTTTGGTAGTAAGCCCACTGGCAGTCAGCGCATTGTACATAGCCCCGGCCCGCGAGATGGTGTACTGCTGCTGCAAGCCATTGACCATGGCCAGCAGACCGTTCTGGTCGTTTACCACCTGTCCCTGACTGGCCGAGCCGGGGTTGAGGTATTCCTGGTCGCAGGACGACAGGCCCAGCGAAACCGCCAGTCCTATGCTATATATGAGTTTTCTTTTCATAGTTCTGTTAAAATCTTGTGGGAAAAATTCCCGGTTCCTGGTATGTTGTTAGAAAGAGAGCGTCCACTGTACCTGGTAGCTACGGGGAATGGGTACGTTACCAAAGTCCACGCCGCGTAGCAAATCGCTGTTGCCACCGGCGTTGGTTTCGGGGTCGTAGCCACGGTATTGGTCCCACGAGTACAGGTTACGGCCAATCAGTGACAGCGTCGAGTTGCTGATGCCCATGATTTTGGGCAGCTGGTAGGTCAGCGCCAGCTCGCGCAGCTTCACGTACGAACCGTTGTCGATCCGCCATTCTTCGATCAAATAATTGGCAAAGATATACCCCCGCTTCACTTCGCCTTTCAGCTCCTGCTCCGCGATTTCACCCACTCCTACCCCCTGCCGGGTCCGGAAGTCGGCATTGAATACATCCACACCCTGCACGGCATCGAGCAGGAACCGGAAGCCAAAGCGTTTGTAGTTGAGCTGGCTCACAAACGAGCCCGTCCACTTGGGGTTGGGGTTGCCAATGATACCATTCACAAAACCTCCCGTAGGCTGGCCTTCGGCGGTACGCTTGGGCACAAAGAAGGCGCCACTTTGCGTACCCTGCTCGCGCTGCGGAAAGCCCTGCGAGTTGATGATAAGCTCTCCCTGCTCATTGCGGGCGTAAGGTACCCCGTAAAAAAGCGACGCGGGCTGTCCTTCGATCAGAAACACGGGCGCACCGGCTACGTTATTGACCGCTACCAGGGGAGTACCCAGCTTCTCGATCTTGTTGCGGTTGCGATTGAACAGCACCGTTACATCCCAGCTCAGGTCTTTGGTACGTAACGGTGTAGCGTTCAGGCCAATTTCTATACCTTTATTAGACATCTCGCCGGTGTTGTTCACAATGCTGGTACCACCCGCCGAAGCGGCCAGTACGCGGTTTACGACCAGATCAGAAATCTGCTGCTGGTAAGCCGTAAAAGTCAGTCCCGCTTTGTCGTTCAGGAACGAGGCATCTACGCCAAATTCAAGCTCTTTCATACGCTCCGGACGTACCGCAGGGTTTGCCAGCTGCGGGCTGGGCACGATGGTGTTTTTGCCGAGGTAGTTAACAGGATTGAACTGCCAGAAACGGTCGTAGGAGCCAATACCCGTCAGGTTACCGGCCTGTCCGTACGAGCCGCGTACTTTCAACGTATTTACGATGCTGCTTAGGCTTCCGTTCTTCCACGCTTCCAGGTCAGAAGGCACAAAGCTGGCCGACAATTTGGGGTAGTACTGATCCGTTTCGGAAGGCGAGAACTTGGAGCTGCGGTCGCGGCGGATGGCACCGGTCAGGAACGCAATGTTCCGGAATCCCAGGGTAGCCTGCGCAAACTGTCCGCTCAGGCTGTACCGATCCAGGCCAAAGCCCGCCGTTACGACAGAGCCACCGTTGAGCGTTTCGATAAAGGGAGCCAATGACTCGCCACTAGCCCGCAGCAAATTGGAGCTGCTGTACTGGTAGCTGGTTCCAGCCAGCAAATTCAGTTTCAGTTCGGGCGTCAGATCTTTCTCGTAGCCAATGTTCAGGTCCATGTTGTAGAACGTAGCCGAGTTGGTGACCGTCGACGCAAACCCGAAGGGGTAACGCTCCAGAGGCAGACCAGCCGCGGCCTGGTACGGGTAGGGCGGAATCAGGTTACGACCTACCTGAGAGTAAGTGTCCACTCCAAGAATACCGTCGATGGTCAGTCCTTTCACGGGTGTCAGGTTCAGCTGCACGTCGTTGATGGTGCGGTTGACCGTGGCGCTGAACTTCATGGCCTCTACGGTGGTCAGGGGGTTTACGCGGGTTGGCTCCACGGCCAGCAGGTTACCGTTGGCATCCCGCTTGGTAATATCCCATATATTGTTGGTGATGTTGATGGAGTTAATCGGGCTGTAAAATACGTTACCGTTCGCCTTCTCGTTGGATACGCTATTGGTATAGCTCAACCCTACCGACACCTTGGCCCATGACGTCAGGCGCTGGTCTACCCGCGTACGCAGGCCGTAGCGCTGGAAGTCGGTACCCACGATAATTCCCTGATTTTTGGAATAATTCACCGATAACAGGTAGGTAGTACGTTCGTTGCCACCGCTTACAGAGAGGTTATTGTCAGTACCGAAGCCCTGCCGGAAAATCTGATCCTGGTAGTCGTAGCGCGTCACATCTACGAGGTTGCTGGCCAGGTTTGTGTTTGCCTCACCGTTGCGGTTCACACCGATGGTAGTGGCGTTATTGGCCGCCGCCGCTGCGGGCGATACGCCGAAAATCGTGTGAAGCCGTAGTCCGGCGTAGCCAAACTGCTTGCCATAGGTGGAAATATAAACCTTCTTCCGCAGCTCGTTGGCATTAAAGCTCGTGGTGAAGTTGATACGAGGCACACCCGACTTACCACGTTTGGTAGTGATAATGACCACGCCGTTGGCCGCCCGCGAGCCGTACTGCGCAGCCGCAGCGGCTCCGTTCACGACGTTGATGCTCTCGATGTCGTTGGGGTTGATGTCGGCCAGGCGGTTGGTACCGGCCTGTGCATTAGAGCCGATCTGGTTCTGAACGGCCGTCTGCGATACGTTGACGGTATTGTTGCTTACAATAACTCCGTCAATCACATACAGCGGATCTGAGCTACCCTGAATAGATTTCACACCGCGTAGACGGATCGAAATTCCACCCGCAGGGTCGCCCGAGTTCTGGGTAATCTGCGCGCCGGGGATCTTGCCCTGCAGCGCTCCCAGCAAATTGTTAGAGCCCGATTTCTGGATAGCTTCTGCCTTTACCGAATTGATGGCGTTGCCCAGCTGCCGGCGAGATTCGCGCACGGTCGATCCCGTTACCACTAGCTCGTCCAGGTTCATGACGTCGCTTTTCAGCGTTGCGTCGAGCGTGATCTCGCTCTGCTTGTCCAGGGTTACGCTTTTTTGTACCGTTGCGTAGCCAATCGAGGCAAAGGTGATGGTGTACGTAGCGGCGGGCAGATTAAGGCTCAGCGTATAGTTGCCGTCTCCATCCGTAATGGTGCCGAGAGTCGTCTGACTAACCCGAACAGTAGCGCCCGGCACCGGGCCGTTGGCATCTTCTACTTTCCCTTTCAAAAGGTACGACGCCTGCTGGGAAAAGGAGGCAGTTGCCACCAGCAGCGTTAATAGCCAGCCCGCCGACACACGGAGCAAACTGGACTTGACATAGGCTAGACTTTCATTCATGTACTATAATGTTGTTGTGAGGGTGAAAAGATGTAGGAACAAACCTGCAAAAACCTGCATTTTTTGAACAAAAATGCGCAAACAAAAGCATAAAACAAATAATTATTTTAG